>JAUQXU010000075.1 GCA_030837935.1 Candidatus Brocadia sp. | reverse complement strand
ATTTTCTTCTGCTGGCAGTTTTTTTGTGTAAAATTCCTTTCGCGGCGGCCTTGTCTAACTTTTTCACCGTTAGTCGGAGTTCTTCTTCAGCCGCCTGCACCTTTCCCTCTTTTACGACGCCCAAAAAATCCTTTATCTGCGTTTTAAGCGCAGACCGATAAGACCTGTTTCTTAAATTATGTTTTATGTTTTGCCTGAGCCTTTTTTTGGCTGACTTCATTGTAGGCATTGTATCGCACTCCCTTAATTAAAATTGATAAAAAAGTAACCAGCATAAATGCGTGAATTAAAGCTTTATAATTTATGTAATTTGTGATTCAAAGTCAACAGGAAAACGAAAGAAACTTGCATTCTTTATTTTTTTTTAGTATAGTAAATCAGTCGCGCATTAAGTATTTATTTACCAGAAAGGTGCAATTTTTTGTAAGAGCATACGCTGTATATGCCCGCCTTAAAATTCCTAAAGTTACATGAGAGATTATATCCATGAATATTGTCCTCTATCCCGATCCCGTACTTCGCCAAAAGACAAAACCGCTCAAGGAAATTAATAAAGAAGTATTCAAAAAAGTAGAAGAAATGATGGAATTGATGCACAATGCCCAGGGTGTTGGGCTTGCGGCGCCGCAGGTGGGATGGCCTGTTCGCCTGTTTATTATTGATGTTGACGGGACAAGTCGCGGAGAAAAGGTATTTATTAACCCGATTATTGTAGAAGAGCTCGGTGAGTTGAATAAGGAAGAGGGTTGTTTAAGCTTTCCCGGCATTACGAGCAAGATTATCCGTGCCCAACGGATTAAGGGCCAAGCATACAACCTGAAAGGACAGAAGCTGGAAATAGAGGCAGAAGGGTTGGCTGCACGTGCATGGCAACACGAATTGGACCATCTTAACGGAGAGCTCTTCATTGATAAGATGAGTCCTTCAAGCCGGTTAGCTATATCTTACCAGTTAAAAGAATTTGAACGGTTATATAAAGGCGCCAAAGCTCCTGTGTAAATAAGAGTTTCAGTGGTAAAGAAAAGATAAATTTCGAACAGAGGCTGGTCTATTAAATAATGAATGTGGTCTTTATGGGGACGCCTGAGTTTGCCGTTCCCAGTTTATGCTCATTGGCAACATCAACACATAAAATTGCTGCTGTTGTTACACAACCGGACAGACCCAGGGGGAGAAGTAAAATACCGCGCCCTTCACCGGTAAAAGAGAGGGCACAAGCACTGGGATTAAAAATTCTGCAGCCTGTCAACGTCAATGACGAACCGGTTGTAAAACAACTTCAATATCTTTCGCCCGATTGTATCGTCGTTGTCGCCTTCGGTCAGTTTTTATCCAATGCAATTCTTCATCTCCCGCGATACCGATGCCTTAATATTCACGCATCCTTATTGCCAAAATTTCGCGGGGCAGCCCCTATTAATTGGGCAATCATGCAAGGTGAAATCGTCACAGGGGTCACTGCCGTAGTTATGACTGCCAGGATGGATGCCGGTGATATTATTGCTCAAAAAACAACGCCGATATCCCCGGACGAAAACGCAGGAGAACTTGAAAAAAGGCTGTCTGAAATGGGTGCGGAAGAATTGATTGATGCGTTACACCTTGTGGAAACAGAAAAGGCTACCTACACAAAACAAGACGAAAACGGAGTAACCTTTGCCCCAAAATTGAAAAAGGAAAATGGATTAATTCTGTGGTCACAGGAGACACAAAAAATTCACAACCTCGTACGAGGAATGACCCCATCTCCAGGAGCTTATACGTATTTTATCAAAAACGATTCTCCAGAGAAGAAAAGAGTTATTATACTAAAGACACAGATTCACGACACACGAAAAACAAAAACAGCTTTTAACCCCGGTATAGTCGCCGATATTGCCACCTGTGGGATCCACGTAGCAACCATGGATGGATTCATTTGCATCACGCAATTACAGCCTGAGGGCAAGCGTCCAATGGACGCGCAGGAATACTTACGTGGTCATAAGATAACCGGCGGGGACATGTTTGTATCGTAATACCTATTTCCCGTTTGCAACAATAATTCATGTACGTGACTGGCATGATTGAAGGGCTTGTGAAGATAAACTAACCTTTTACCATTTATACAAAGGCAGGTACTATGGAATTTATTGATAAAAAAGTTGTTTCTATCAATAACCTCATGATGAAGTTTCGCAAGAAAAAGTGTTCTCCTAAAAATTTGTTGATTTTATTTCCCCATTGCATTCAGAGTTCTCAGTGCAAGCAGAATGTTAAAAATGATCTGAACGAATGTAAGCGTTGCGGGAAGTGCAAAATCAAGGACTTGCTGGAATTTTCTGAAAAGTACGGGGTTCATATTACCCTTGCCAGCGGGGGGCGTGCCGCCCTTCAAAGGGTGATGGCTGAAGACATCCATGGGGTAATCGCTATTGCCTGCGAGAGGGAACTCAGGACGGGTTTGATGGCGGCTATGTCTAAGGCAATATTTGCGGTACCCAATCTGAGACCTCACGGATATTGCAAGGATACGGATGTATATCTGGATGAGGTAAAAGAGGCGATTGAAAAATTCCTCACGTAAGACAGACGTTCGCTATGAATGTATTCGTATCCTGCGAACAATTGACGAACAAGAGGTTTTTGCCCAGGAACTTGTCTCTGAAAGATGTTCGCACGGCGATTTGTCTGAGCGAGACAAAAGGCTTCTTACCGAGTTAGTAAACGGTGTTATCCGCCATCGTTTATCCCTTGATACACTTATCTCCTTTTTTTCAAAAATTTCGTTCAATAAGATAGAACCCTGGGTAGTATACGCCCTGCGTGTGGGTCTCTATCAGATCCTCTATTTAGACAGAGTTCCCGCTTCTGCCGCAGTAAACACCTCTGTAGAACTGGTAAAAAAATTAATCCGCCGTGCAGATGCAGTCAAATTTACAAATGCAGTTCTTCGGTCCATCGAACGAAGCATTCACAACAAATCAGCACAGGAATCAGAAATTACTGACCCACAGGGGGCCTTGCACAGAAAGGAAAATACGTGGTGTACCTTTCACTCGCCGATCTTTCCTGACCCATGCAAACACCTCCCTTCTTACCTGGCGGTCAATTATAGCCACCCCGAATGGTTAATAAAACGATGGATAGGCAGGTATGGGAAGGAGAAAACCATTGAGATATGCAAAACCAACAATCTTGCACCAAGGTTATTTCTCCGGGTAAATCAAAGGAAAATATCGATCGGGGAATTTATTGTGTTGCTCGATCAAAAAGGCATCTCCTCACACGCCGTCAGGAACGCTGTTGCCGTTGATGACGTTGCCGTTTCAGAGATACCTGGATTTGCGGAAGGGTTGTTCTTTGTGCAAGACATTTCTGCCATGAAGGTAGCGGAATTCCTCAAGGCAGAAAAATCACATACCGTGCTAGATCTGTGTGCCGCGCCCGGAGGAAAGGCAACCCATATTGCAGAACTCCTGGAGGGGACGGGCAGGATATACGCGCTGGATATTTCTTTAAACCGTTTACATCTTGTGAAAGAGAATTGCCTGAGGATGGGAATTCATAACGTCTTTCTTGTATGTGGTGACGCATCCGAGGGTAGGGTTCCTTTTCATATGCAATTTGATCGGGTACTCATAGATGCGCCGTGCTCCAATACCGGGGTGCTTGCACGCCGAGTGGAAGCCCGGTGGCGATTACGAGAAAGAGATATTCAAAAACTGGCCTCTCTTCAATACTCGATTCTCAAAACCGGCGCTGCCCTGCTGAAATCTGACGGTTATTTAGTGTACAGCACCTGCAGCATTGAACCGGAAGAAAACCAGTATGTAATAAAAAAATTCATAGACAACGAATCCCAATTTTATCTGGACGAAGAGGAATATTATTTGCCAGATACGAATGCAGGGGACGGAGGATACATGGCAAGACTTCGCAAAAGACAGGTTCGTGGTTGAAGGGTGGTTCGTATGAAAATAATTATTGAGTTGTTTTTTCGGAAAATCCTTACCCATTTTCACACACCGAAGTCTGAAGGAATGGCGGTGCATAAGTCATTTAGCTTATTTTTTGCATTTCCTGGATCGATGGTGCTGTATAAACAGTAAGTCGTTTCGCCACCACCAATAATTATTGTAATAATAATAGGGATAAGGATCGTAGTAGTTTTTTTCAATCACAGGCCAAAGATACAATTCCTTCACACGAATCAGTGGATACGTGTAGTCTGTTGTGTCCAAAGGCAAAGTCCTCTTTCCCAGAACCTCTCCTGCAACCGTAACTTCTCGTCCCTTGGCATATACATACACATCCAGGTACCGGTTGTCGAGCGCCAAAAACCTTCCTTCTGTTTTGTCCACATCTTTCGGTTGCCCGCGAAAACCCGCAGGGCGCTGCAATACTTGTAATAATGTGCCCTCTTTCGTGTTTTTGGCATCGATAATGACCCCGCTTAAGACAATCATCTGGCCATGGTAACGTTCGGGATCATCCAGTACCGCCGTGAAAGTAGTGTCCGGTTTGACTTGCTCCCTGACCTGCTTCGATATAACCGGCGCACAGCCAGCCATCGGTAATAACAACATAATCAATATAACTTTTGGAAATACAAATAACCGATTACTTATTATCATATCTATCCTTACTTCTTCTGGCGTCTTTACGTCCGTGAATCATTATTCTTTGGCCGTGTGGGATATCCCGGATTTTTAGTAATACATATAGCGGCCACGCCACCACCAATAGTCATTATAATAGTAGCGACCGGGATAACTTTTTTCAATTGGCCAGAGGTATATTTCCTTTACATGAATCAGTGGGTAACTATATTCTATTGTTCCCAGGGGAAGAATCCTCTTTTCCTGAACCTCTCCTGCAATCGTAACCGCCCGTCCTTTCGTAAACACATTAACATCCAGGTAACGACTGTCAAGCGCCAGAAATCTTCCACCGGTTTCATCCACGTCCTTAGGCTTCCCGCGGAAACCTGCAGGACACTGCAACACTTCTAACAAGGTACCCTCTTTGGTATTTTTAGTCTCGATGACGACCCCGCTTAGAATTACCATTTGGCCCTTATAATGTTCAGGGTCATTCAGTACCTCGGTAAAAGTAATATCCGGCCTTACTTGCTCCCGGACTTGCTTCGATATAACCGGTGCACAGCTCGCTATGGATAATAGCAAGGCAATCAGCATTGGATAAGAACGAATGAGGCAATCGCCTTTTTTTATCATAAGTATTACTTCCTCATTTTAGAGATATTTGTATTTTTGAAATGCATAATTTTCCCGCTTTTAATGATAACGATTAACAACAATATCAGCAACAAGATTATCAGTGTGAATATCCAAGGCCGAAACCAATATGCCACGAAGGATATGAGGTATCATACCTTCTTTCGGCTTGCCAAAGGTATAATTCCTTCACATAAACCAGTGGATAGATATACTCTGTTTCGTCCAAAGGGAGAATTCGTTTCCCCTGAACCACTCCAGCAATCGTGACAGCCCGTCCTTTCGTAAATACATTTACATCCAGGTAACGGCTGTCAAGCGCAAGAAACCTCCCTCCGGTTTCGTCTACGTCCTTAGGCTTTCCGCGGAAACCTGCAGGGCGCTGTAATACTTGTAATAGTGTTCCCTCTTTGGTATTTTCGGTTTCGACGATAATCCCGCTCAAGATAATCATTTGACCTTTGTGCCGCTCAGGATCATTTAATACCTCTCTGAAACCAACATCTGGCCTGACTTCCTCCCTAACTTGCTTCGATATAACCGGTGCACAGCCAACCATAAATAATAAAACAATGAACATTGATTGAGAAAAAATAATACATGTATTGCTTTTTACCATAATTACTTCCCTTTCAGAGATAGGCCCATCAGCTGTTTAAAAACTCTCCTGGAATAATATTCCCCCTTCCTAAAATTATGAATGGGTCAAGTTTCTTTTTAATCGAGGCCATCTCTCTGAGTCCTGATTGGCCAAACATATCCAAAAGATATTCCCGTTTGATCTTGCCCACGCCATGCTCGGCGGAAATAGTACCCCCCCACTGAATAATTCGGGAGGCTATCTTACGATAAATCTCCCATCCCCTGTCAGCTTCCTGATCGTTCTGTGGGAGGAGATTTACATGCAGGTGATTATCAGCAATGTGGCCAAAGATACAATACCGAAGACCCGCATCTCTCAGACTCCGGCGATACAGTTCAAACAAATCAAAAAAATGTTCATTCGAAACCGTAAAATCAGTCCCAATCTTCGTTTGATGATACTGTCGCAAGATGCTGTTAACAAGGACTGGGATGGCATGACGAAACACACGGTATTCATCATGTTCCTTCGCGCTCTGGCTAAACCAGCTCTGGTCTAACAGGACCCGGCAACCCTGACATAACAGATACCAT
>JAUQXU010000074.1 GCA_030837935.1 Candidatus Brocadia sp. | reverse complement strand
AGAATATTTATGTTTGTAATCTCATATTAAATTGAAACTTAGAAACACATAATTCTTTTCTGCCATTATGCCGCATTAACTTAATAGTTTATAATTAAAAACTTCTTTCCATAAATTTGCTATATTAAAAAAACAAAATGTTGATAACTTGTGGATTGTCAGTTAATTAATAGAAATGCTCTTATATTCAACATATTTAACACAAAGAACATAGAACAATATTTATATGTCTTTATTTAACATCTATCGATGTTAATAACACAAGCACTATTCATAGCTTCTTTCAAATTGCGTCATAAGGAGGGGAAATTAAAATAAAATTAAGATACGAAAAGGATAGCATCGAATTTCAACCGTATATACTATGGTTTTATGAGTAATATGACCATGCATGGGGGGCGAGAAATTCGATGCAATTAGACACTATCGGAGGGTTATAAGCGTACCCTTTATTTAGACAAATGGGTACGCCTTAATAGTTTCGATCTTTTCTTTTGATCAGATGATTCTTATGCTAAATTAATAAATTTAGCTATATAGTGGGAGAGATTTTTGAGGCACAATATAGTTATAAGTATTTGCAAATATGATAGGTAAAATTTGCCGAAGCAGGGAGTTGAACCCTGACCCCGTTACCGGGACTAGACCCTGAATCTAGCGCGTCTGCCAATTCCGCCACTTCGGCTCGTTGTGAATTCTAAAGAATCTAAATATTCAAGTCAATGGAAATTTAATAAATTGACCTTGCATTAACGTTGACAATATGTTACGCTTCTCCGTTATTCTTTTGGTTATTTGACAATTATTTGTAAATCACTATACCATGGAAATTATTGCCAAGAATAGGAAAGCATACTTCCAATATGAAATCTTGGAAAAGATTGAGGCAGGCATTGTACTTACAGGAACAGAAGTCAAATCGATTCGGAATAAGGATGTAAGTATCAGCGAAAGTTTTGCCCATATTAGCAATAATGAAATTTTTATCCATGAAATGCATATTGGACAATATAAACAAGGAAATAGGCAAAATCATGAGCCTAAAAGGCTTCGAAAGCTGCTTTTGCATAAAAGAGAAATTAACAAGCTTATTGGGAAAGTTAAACAAAAGGGATATACTATAATTCCTTTATCTTTATACTATAAGGAAGGACGTGTAAAGGTAGAACTTGCCCTTGTGAGAGGGAA
Organism: Candidatus Brocadia sp.; assembly: GCA_030837935.1. Taxonomy (GTDB): domain Bacteria; phylum Planctomycetota; class Brocadiia; order Brocadiales; family Brocadiaceae; genus Brocadia. The sequence continues at coordinate 8,905 of JAUQXU010000074.1, read as the reverse complement.
GACAACTATCGATAAGCGTGAAGATATAAAAAAACGTACCATTGAGAGGGAAATCCAGAGAGCCATGAGATAAGTTTAGAAGGCTTTATGGCAATCCGCTAAAAAAAGTGAAAGGGGGAATATGCCTTCTGCAAGGATATTGATCGTAGAAGATGAACGTCAAACAGTCGATGCGTTAAGGGATCTATTTGAGCAGAATGGCTATGAAACAGAAGTCGCCCTTAGTAAACAAGTGGCATTAACCATACTTCAAGAAAGAAAGATGGATCTTGTAATAATTAGTTCAACGGTTCAGGAAATTTCTGGCGTAGAAATTTTGTACGAAATAAGAAAGATAATTTCAAACATACCCGTTATCGTGATCAGCAACCAAAAATCAAAACGACTTGAATCATCTTTCATGAAAGCCGGCGTGAATGTTTTTATCATAAAGCCTTTAGAGCCAACGTTTGTCTTGCAAACGATTGAGAACTTATTAAAGGCACGATTTGCCTCGGTTGTAACAAAAAAAACAAGGTCGTACTCAAAAACTAAGAAATGATTTCTTTCTTATTATTGCAAGACTTATGTATTGTTGCAAATTCAAATTAAAAGTATGTTGTAATATCTTTGTTTTTCTATTGATTTTCGGCGTGTTTTTTATCACCTTTTTAGAAGCAAAGATAACCAATTCAAACGATCTCAACAAGCGCCTCCTGCCTTTACTAAAAAATCCATCCTTGAAAAACGTATCGTATGGTATTAGTATTGTATCCGTTAACAAAAACTCCTCTTTATTCAATTATCGAAACGATGATTTATTCAGTGTCGCATCGAATATGAAAATTCTTACTACATCTGCTGCCTTAGAGTTTCTCGGTCCTGACTTTGAATATAAAACACGTGTTGAAACCCACGGCAGAATAACAGACTCAGGCGAGTTTCTCGGAGACATTATTATCAGAGGAGGTGGAGACCCGAATATATCGGGTAGATTTTACGATGGCAATATTTTAGCCATTCCTGAATCCTGGGCGCATGCTCTAAAAAACAGAGGTATTCAAGTAATCACGGGAGATATCATAGCTGACGACAGTATATTTGATCGTAAATATACAGATTCAAATTGGCCAGAAAACCAGTTGTCGGAATGGTATTGTGCCCCGAGTTGTGGGTTATCCTTCAATGACAACTGCGTCGATATCACTCTTATTCCAAGAAAAAAACCGGGAAGTGTTGTAACGCTTTTAGTAGATCCCGATACATCATATTTTACCATCTTCAATACCTGTGTTTATACCCTCAACAAAAAAGAACATGCATATTCCATATACCGAAAACCTGAAACAAATCATATATTTATCAAAGGTAAGTTTTGGGTCAATGCACCCCCCAAGAAGACGTGGGTGAGTGTTCACAATCCAGCTCTTTACCTTGCAACAGTATTTAAGGAAATTCTGGAAAAAAATGGTATCGCCGTGCAGGGGAGTGCCCGTTTAATTAAAGAAGGCGAATCCCTTAAGACTGACTTGGAGGTAATTGCACAAACCACTTCTTCAATGGAGCAAACCATATTTGTAACAAATAAACAGAGCCAGAACTTTTATGCTGAGCAAATAATAAAAACCCTGGGGGCACAAATTAAAGGCAGCGGGACTTTAGCCGCTGGGATAGAGGTTGTTCATGATTTTATGGCCAAATTGGGGTTTCAACCTGAGGAATATCATATTGATGATGGATGCGGCCTTTCGAAAGGAAACCGACTTTCACCCACAATGATAACCACCATTCTTGCGTATATGAGTAAACATCCACACGGAAAGGTGCTGTTGGACTCTTTACCCACTTCGGGAACAGATGGAGGATTGCGCCGTCGAATGATTGCACCACACTACAAAAATAAAATTCATGCAAAAACTGGATACATTGCAAGGGCATCTGCGCTTTCTGGGTATGTTGATACCAGGAACGGCGACGTGCTTGCCTTTTCAATTTTAATGAACAATTTCAAAGATCTTTGTTTGGTCCGGAAAATACAAGATGATATTTGCAAGGCTTTGGTAGACTGTTATCATTAAAAATCTTTATGAGCGAGCACATTAAAAAAGTATACTCTTTTTACTCATGGATTTATGATGGCTTCTTTGGGAAGATTTTTGAACATGGAAGATACGTCGCTTTTCACATGATGAATGTGAAAGCTAATGAAACCATACTTGAAGTTGGCGTGGGTACTGGATTATCGTTACCTTTGTATCCCCATAATGCCAAGGTAGTTGGAATAGACATTAGTCAGGAAATGTTAGACAAAGCAGAGATGAAAAAACAGTATTATCGGCTATCCAACGTAGATCTTTATAACATGGACGCGTCATCTATGACCTTTGCGGACAACACCTTTGATAAGGTTATTGCCTCCCATGTTATCACGGTTGTGCCTGAGCCATTACGTACTTTAAACGAAATCAAAAGGGTATGTAAAAAGGATGGGGAAATTTTTATATTAAATTATACCGGTTGTAACAACAAAATTATCTCCCGCTTCGAGGAATTTATTTCTCCGCTTAGAGACAAGGCTGGTTTAGGAAAGCATGTTGATTTAGATGAGTTATTACGGTGTGCCAATCTTTCTATATTATGCGAACGCCGAGTCAACTTTTTAGAGATGTGTCGGCTAGTAAAATGCAAGAACAACCCTGTTTTTCCATGAACAGCAAACTTTTCCAACCAATACAGAGGTGGTTAAATCCTGGCTTTCGGGTCTGCTGAAAAGACAGCCCTAATATCTGCCAAAATGTTTCGGTAATAAATCCCACATAACCGAGCCGATGCAATAAATTTTCACATAACCATTAGTAAATCATGAGATGTTTTTTCCTTGTAAAACAAAAAAGCAGTAAGAAGAATGGATTGTACATTCATCATTACTGCTTTTTAAAAATTACAGGAAATTCGCTTTTTGCTTATTGTAAAGGGTTTTTTACGAGTTTTGTGCCAAAAGCATGCGCTGTTTTCCCAATACGATATTCACCATCCACTGCTACAATAACTTCCTTCACCATACTATTTGCAGATACATTTTCAGGTTCACCATCACTCAGTATGACGTAATACGATAAAGACCAATCTTTTATATCTTTGTCCGGATCAACAAACAAAGATCCAATTTTCTTTGAGATATCATTAACCTTTTCAGTTACAAAGATAAGTTTTATGTTATTAAAGTTAACCAACCGTTCTTGATAAACTTTGGGGCATTGGTAAGCTGGCTTGAACTCAGGAATAAATTCAGCAATCCTTCCCAAAGGTATGGGACTATTCAAAATTTTTATGGTACATTCCTTTACGCGATACGTTTTTTTCCCTTCGGACATATCCTCGCCGTAATAAAATCTGTATTCAAGATCATTGCCGTCTCTTTTGAGATAATAAAAATCATGGATTACAACGTCGTACAAAAAGGTAGCTCTGAGGCTATTTTCCTCTTCCGGTTTTACTATCATATACCTCCGGAAAGGTTCTTCTTCGCAATATAAATAAGTTGGTTTACCAAACTTTTCGTTAACCTCCGCTTTTGTTAACCAGAGAACACCGTCGTCTAAAGTTTCTTTTGCATGTAAATTACTTGCTGAAAAAAGACACGCGCTAAACAAACCTAAAAAAGGCAGAACAAAACTCAATCTACGTTTCATAATTCCCGTTCCTTCCCATATTTTCTCTTAACACTTGCCAGGACTATACCTAAGTTATATCCAAGACAGTAAAAAATAAAAAAAGAGTATATACATAAGTACGATATTTGTCAATTAAATAAATTCATATTCACTTCTTCTGCAATCTTTCTGGTGCTCTTGCACGTCCCATCGCAATAACATTTCTAGACACCTTGTTTCAGCGGTTCTACCAGAGATTCCGGATCGCGCTCAAAAACATCATTGTCGTCCAGACTTTTTCTTCCTTCCTCTGGTCGATGCACACGGCAACTTCCGGCTGGCATGGAAGAATGCTGTGAAATCTGCAATTCATTAAATACCGAAAAGAATGGCTATGCATGAGCGTCCCGTGACTGATGCAACAACGCTTATACACCTATACAACGATCGGGCATTTTTTCTACTTGTCTATAATCCTTGGATTTTTGTTTTTTTACGATCATGCATATCATTGAAAAGAGGGGGTTCTTCAAGGAACACATAACACTATTTGACAAAAAGTAACTTCTTAGTATAACATAACAAGCGTTTAATACGATAAGTTAAAATCAATACTTCGATATCAAACTGTAAAACATAGCAGGGTTACTTAGTAATTGATATATTGTCAAAACCAAGGAGGGGTTGTTATGTCTAAAGGCATTTGGAGGAAGCGTAGAAAGGTACTCCTGAAGATTGCAGAATTTTCGGCAGGTAATGTTGTCATTGGTGGCACACCAAAACCAGGCGCTGAAATCCCATCACATATTGCCCTGATCGCAACCGATATGGTTATGTGTGCAATGATTTATGAAGAATACTTCAGCGAGAGGATCTCCGAGCATGGCATCCTCGAAATTCTTGGTAAGGCGGGAATACTCCTTGTCGTGGCAGGTGGAGGAGGGTATGCAATTACCAAAAGTGCATCCGGGTTAATTGCAGAGGTCGCCAATTTTTTTGGTCCAATAGGATGGATTACTTCGGGAATTCTGGCAGCGGGAGGAACCGTCGTACTCGGGCTTATATGGATGACTATTGTCGATTGGGCTTATCGTAAGCAAGTAACACTCAAAGATGCCGCTCTTGCAATATCCCGAAAAACAGCAATTTAAGAAAAGCATCCCTGAAAACCTCGCTGAGCTTATATTAGTTAACCAAGGTAAGACCAATCTGAGTGCTTCATTTCCACGTTGCTTGCGAACTTTATTGACTAAGTTAATATTTTCCTCACAAAAATTGCCATAATATGGGAAATGAAAAAAATACGATTAAGAACCTCATTTCTGCCCTTGGCGGGAAATTCTCTAAGGAACTTGGGATTGACCTTTCCAAGGGGGATTCCCACGAGATATTCAAGTGGTTCCTCGCCTCAAAACTCTTTGGCGCCCGCATAGGTACGAATATCGCCATAAAGACTTATAGGGAATTTGAGAGGTGCGGTGTTCTTTCTCCAGAAAGGATTCGCGAGACTGGCTGGGATGGGCTTGTGAGGATACTGGACGACGGAGGGTATGTAAGATATGACTTCTCCACTGCGACAAAACTGTTGGCGATCATGGAGGATTTAGAAAGAGACTACGATGGCGATTTGAATAGACTCTATGAAAAGGCCGATGACGAAGATGACTTGGAAGACCTACTGAAAGGATTGGGAAAGGGCATAGGTGATGTAACGGTAAATATATTCCTGAGAGAACTTCGTTCTGTATGGAAAAAATCAAACCCGGTCCCATCCGAACTGGTAATACTGGCTGCCAGAAATCTGGGTTTCGTTAGACAAGACGAGGAACCTTTACGTGCACTCAAAGATATCTGGTCAACACACAAGATCGCAGGCAAAGACTTCAGCGATTTCGAGGCAGCACTTTTAAGACTAGGAAAGGATTTTTGTAAGAAGCAAAAGTGCGATGTATGCCCAGTGGGAATGGAATGTGGATGTAAAAAAGCTAAATAATACCGTACTTTTATTCCTCTACTTTATTTATGTTCGATCCTATTGAAATGGCTGAACTCGCCAGACATATCGTCTGCAGAAATGACCAGAGAAAATACTACCGCTTCAGGCCTGCAAAATTCTATGGCGGTATTGCTACTGCCGATTGTGTCGGCTGCTGTCTGAGATGCACCTTTTGCTGGTCATGGGAAGTAACCACGAAACCCGAAAATCCGGCATCTTCTACACCCCCGAAGAGGTTGCAAAGAGACTCATAACTATTGCAAGGAAGAAAAATTTGAGCCAGTTGAGGATCAGCGGAAAACGAACCAACATCTGCAGAGAACATCTGATCAAAGTCCTTGAATTAATTCCAAAAAACTATGTATTTATCCTTGAGACGAATGGGATACTCAGAGGCAACGACCCAACGTATGCAGAAGAACTCTCAAGGTTTCCTAATCTTTATGTAAGGGTGAGTCTCAAAGGCACATGTGAGGAGGGGTTCTTAAAATTGACAGGTGCAATCCCTACGGGGTTTCAATTGCAGCTCAAGGCCTTAGAATGCCTTAACAAGTGTGGGGTAAATGTCCATCCTGCCTGCATGATAAGCTTTAGCACCCCTGAAAATATCATGGCATTGAGAAAAAGATTAAAAGCTACAAACCCCGCTTTTGAGGATTTTGAGATAGAAGAGCTGATCCTCTACCCTCCTGTTGAGGCGAGACTGAAGAAACTAAATATTGATTACGAGACAGGCCACAGGCCTGATAACATCCCCGCTAAATTGATATGAAAAAAGAAGCCATCTTCTGCGAGAAATTATTGGATAAAAAGGTCAAATGCAATGTCTGCCAGAGGAGGTGCGTAATCCCCGAGCGGAAGACTGGCTGGTGCATGACAAGGATACCTTATATTCATTGGTTTATGGTGCGGTGTCATTTGTGTCTATCAATCCCCTAGAGAAAAAAACCGGTTATGTGATGAAGGTTTTATTACAGAGGAATCATTTAATATGATAGCACCATTCCTTGACGTCTACAGTGTTGATATAAAAGTCTTCTCTGAGAGCACATAAAACCGTGATTTCCCAGCGAAAGTTCGACTCAGTATCTTTAAGTTTTCTTGATTGGACTGGAAATGGATTATTATGTATAGGTAGGTCACTTATTATCATTTGGTTTCGTACTTTTTGGTCTCACATCAAAAATAGTTTGTGGCCCGTGCGGATACATTCCCTGACTTACCATCCCCATCATATTGTGGTCATGGGCTATGCTGATACCGGGTCCATAATTGCATGACGAGCATCCTCTCATCGAAGAAGAATCAGGAATTTTATATAAGATATCATATCGCTCACCCGATCCAATAAGTAACGTGTCTTTTTCATAGGGATAACTTAACTTTCTCCCATCTGTCCCGATTACCAACCCATGAAACCCGTGTGGATGCCATGCAAATATGTGGTTATATCCTACGGCCATTAATCGAACCAAAACCGTCTCGCCTTCGTATGCAACGATTCTTGTCTTAGGGTCATTAATTGTAGACAAAGGATTGGTCAAATTATCCATGAATATTCTGCCATTGAGCATAAAATAATTTGACTTCCAATCCAATCCACGCCGTATGTTTCCTTCCGTCCTGAGCATCTCCATGTATTCACTATCGACTTCGCTCATAATAAGGGTATATTCTCTGTCAAATTTATATCCGTAGATTTCATTTGGCCCTTTTTCCAGTATCAAAGGGAAATACATCCCCGCCATGAGATGATTGGTGGTATCCACATGGCAGTGTCCCAGGTACGACCCTTCGATATCTTCCGGTATTGTTAACAGATACCGGTACCTTTCTCCTGGAAACACCGGAGTATACGGCAGGTTTGGCACACCATCGTAAGCAGGGATTAAATCTAATCCATGGAAGTGGATGGTGTGCGGTACGCCATGAACCCCGGAATGTTCCTCAATTTCATAAAATCCAGCATTGTGCAAAACGACAACGTAATTCTTACCTGATATGAGACGTATCTCGTCACCGGGCACTTTCAGTGGTAGTAATTTCCCGTCTCTTTCTTCTTTTGTCTTTATCTCTCCGGCATCGGCAAAATCCTTTGCATGGGTAAACCCCCAGAAATAGATAAATTCTCCGTCAGCCATTTCCTGATAACCATCTGTTGAATATAGATGAAATTCCCTTTCCACCTGTCCTTTTTTACTCAATTCCGAGAATGCCTCTTCTAAATTTGGGTCTCCGGGTATGAGTATCTCTTCAGGAGAAGCCGTCACGGAAAAACAAAATAACGTTGCAACGAAGAGATACCACAGTGAGTACTTTCTCTGCATACACTTTATAATAAACTCGAAAAATTTCTTTTTATAAGACATTGTGCTTTCCTCAAATAAGCCATGCTTTGGAAATAAAACTCGTTAGGAATGGTGCTCCTTTCATTGAAAAGAACTTTTGCATGCCCGAAACACCTCTCCGATTGTATATCTGGAGGTTGTTATGCCGGTCGTCCCAACATACTCCACCTGAACAAAGCCCACACTCTTCATCAACCCGACAAGATCCCGAACCGGGATCGCTCCTCCAATTCAGTCCGACCAGGCCTCAAGACTGTTAATCATCCCGGCAGGGAGATCCAACTTCAAGACGATATCTGCAAACTGCAGACGGCCGTTAGGCTTAAGGACGCGGTATATCTCCTGAAAGCTCCTCTCCTTCAACGGTGAGAGATTCAGCACGCCATTGGAGATTACCACGTCAAAGGTGCTGTCGTCGTAAGGAATCGCCTCTGAACCCGCAAGATGAACCGCGCCGTTGGACACACCCGCTCGTCTCAGGTTCATCTGGGCTCTCTCTACCATTTCCGGCGTGAGGTCAATTCCGCATACCCGTCCCGATGGACCGATGAATCGACTTGCAACAATGAGGTCAAATCCTGCGCCACAGCCTACATCCAGGATGACCTCTCCTGGATTGAGCGGGCCGAGGGAGAAGGGATTCCCCACGCCGCAAAAGGACTCGAGGAGTTCATCGGGCATATCCCTCACGACCGAAGGATCATATCCTAGCGCTATGGCACCAGCCCTTCCCGTAGGGTACTTAAACTTGCCCTCCGCTGAGTGTGCGGCCTCTGCAAACTTCCTACGCACAGCCGCCTGAATCACCCTGACGTCGAGTTCTTTGGTCATTCGTAACATTTCATCTTTTTTGAAATAATTATCAAAAGATACATGGAAAAGTAAAAATAGTCTTAATCATTTTACCCACCCTTTAAATCCCCTCCCGA
>JAUQXU010000073.1 GCA_030837935.1 Candidatus Brocadia sp. | reverse complement strand
ACCATGTCCCTGATCTCATACAGCCTGACTTTTGAGGTTTTTTTCTCACTCACCGCCATCTCAAGCACCTTATGAACAAAAGTTCCCCGGTTCATGGCTCCGGTAGAATCCTCTGAATCGCGTGTTGGCATCCTGAGAAGTTCCTTGAGTTCAAACTGCCTGGGACAGTTCTCATAGGTACTTATTGAGGAATAGCTGAATGTCATGCTGGCGGGGTTGAATTTCAACCCATTTTTATTCTCTTTGATTTTGCTTAGAATCTTTTCAGCGTCATCTGCAGGATTTATTTTTGACCAGTTGGAATCGAAAAGTTCCTTGAAATCCGGCGCTTCCCCAACCTTTAAAGCCTGATACAGCAGCGTATTTTTCATGATTTCAGCAAAATTCCCTGAATCAAGCGACTCGATGAGTAGCCTTTTTCGCAGAGCCTTTTCCCGTTCAAGCGCGCTGTCCTTTACCATTTCTCTGACTTTTGTATCAGTATCCCGGAAATAGCTGAGATCTCCAACTGTGATATTACCGCCAGCTCTCCAGTTGTCATATCCGATATCCAGAAGGAACTCAGACGGCTCTCTTTCATCGTCAGCGTATTTTATTGCCAGTGTCAGGAAAAGATGTTCTTTTGCCCTGGTAAGCGCAACATAAGCCAGTCGTCTTTCCTCTTCCTTTTTGATTTCTTTCTTGCGCTCCCTTACCGCTTTTTCAGTATCTTTAATTGAAGCATCCTTAAAAATGTCCCTGTACTGTTCCATCAATTCAGGAGGAATAAGTGGTTCTACACCTCCCCGGTACAGTGGGAATTTATCTTTTGCAAGGTTCGTGACAAATACGACTTTGAACTCCAGCCCTTTTGCCGAATGTATGGTCATGAGATTTATGGCATCCTCATCCGCTATTCTTGCAGGCGAAGGATTTCCGTCCATCTCGTCAAGGATCTCAAGATAATCAATGAACAGGCTCAGGTCTCTTCCATGGAACTCTTCAAAATTACTGGCTAATTCATAAAGCTGCCTGAGGTTCAAAAGTGCTTCTCTGCTGTGTTTTGTGTCAGTATGGGCGAATTGCCTTGAGAGTCCCGATTGATCGTAAACCTCAATGATGAGGTCTGATACATCCAGATTCTTCTTCCCGCACAGTAAATCGATTCTCTTTTTTACATTACTTATGGTCTCAAGTCCGCTCTTTGAAAGTCCAAGTTCTCCAATGTGATGATAAATGGCTTCCTGGAACGAAACCCATTTTTTCTTCAGGTATTCTCCTATCCTTATGGAATCTTCCTGGCTCAGGGCATTATTGTAATGGAATATCCTCCACCACGCCTCAGTACCGCGGGCAGTGGGATGAGAGATATTGTTGATTATATACAGATAAGCCAGCGCGGTCTTTATCTCAGGCTGCTTCAGGAAATCGGTATCGTCTTTTACCCGGAAGGGCAGACCTCTATTTTCAAGTGCCTGTCTTACCTTTCGTCCCTGGGCATGTGTCCTGTATAATACAGCGATCTCTTTTGGAGGGATACGCTGTGCCAGAAAAACCTCGATCTTCTCAACTATGGCTCTTTCTTCTTCATTATCATCCTCTGTTTCAATGATACTGACATTCTCCCCTTCAGTATCTGTGTGATTTTTGAGGAGCAGACATTCTTTCTTTTTCTCCTCTCCATAGTTCTTTTCGATCAGGGTATGGGCAACTCTAAGTATCTTATTAGTTGACCTGAAACTGGCATCCAGTGACACGATGTCTTTATCTGAAAGTGAGAATTGCTTTTTGAATTCCTCGATATTATTTGTGTACGCGCCACGGAATGCATATATGGTCTGGTTCGGGTCTGCTACCACTGTTATGTTTTTATTCGCTGCTGTTAGTTTCATGATCAGTTCGAACTGGACATAATTGGTATCCTGGAATTCATCAATAATGATGTAGCCGAATGTGTCGTTCAATTCCTGCGTTCCGTACACATCGAGATACCAGAGGGCGATCTTATTCAGGTCGCCGTAATCGAGAGCGCCTATAGCTAATTTCTTCTCTTCGTATTTCTCCCAGGCTGATATGAAGTTTGAATATTTCAGGTATTCTTCATAGAGGTCTATGAATTCGGAGTATCTTTTTTTCTCTGCCTGCTTTGCCTTCTTATCTTCTTTGTCTTTGAAGTCCTGAAGATGGAAGGTATTGAGTTTGAATTTAGATTCGCGATACAGTTCCTTCCATTTGCTCTCATCATTTTCGATATCCTGAACCTCTTTTTTAAGCGTTTCCAGAAAATCTTTGAATTTATCTATCGAGATATTCAGGTCTTTGGCTTTTCCGATCGTGTTTGCGTACAGGCTGGCGGTCCTTGCATCTGTTTCAAGTTCCCTGAATATGAAAATGGCTGAATCCATCTCCTCGAATATCTTGAAGTCACCGGGAACTTTGCATCTGTCAGCATGATCCTTGATAAGCTCGGCGCAGAATGAGTGGAAAGTTTTAACGATCACTTCCTTTCCCTGAAGGAGTTTCTCAACCTTTTCGCGCATGTTCCTTGCAGCTTCTTTGGAGAAGGTGAGCGCGAGGATCTGGGAAGGATCGATGTTTTCTTTTTCGACCATGTATGCTATTTTGGCTGT
>JAUQXU010000072.1 GCA_030837935.1 Candidatus Brocadia sp. | reverse complement strand
AAGGGGAAAACAAGGGAAACGTGTAAAAGAACCGTATTTTCAGCAAAAACCCAACCTCAAATTTTAAAATGATCTCTTGGTAAGGAAAAAATCGCCCTCGCACTTTTACAAAAAGTGCGTTTTCGTTCAGACACTATTTAGTAAAGCACCAAATGACACTTACACAAATCATGAGTCTATTAGTTCACCCAGGAGATAATAAGGCAAAGCTTGTTCCTCAACTCCATGAAACTGCCGCTTGGATGGCTGGTATTGTACCAGAGGTGTTTAGAAAAATAGTAAGAGTAAACCCTGAAGTGTTACTCAGAAGTGATATAACAACAGCCGATCCAAAGGACTGTGCTACCTTAGTAGAGAGCCTCCTTAGGGCATACGATGAAGAAGGATTAATGGATCGCGATTGGAATAATCAAAAACGGTATAAAAAGCTGTATCATCCTGGCTTGGCTGACCAGCTTCGGCCGTACATTTGTGATGGCACCAAAGGTATTATTGTGCGACGAGTAGCGATCGACATTGCGGAAGCTTGCGAAATAAAGGTGCTTCAGGATGATCTTGCAGATATTGCCCTCGATCGAAAACAGCCATTAACAATACGGAAGGAAGCTGTTTATGCTATCAGATACATTGCTGATGAAAATACAAAAGCAAGACTGAAGCCATTAGCTGTTTGTGAAACGGAAGAAGATCCTGATGATGACTTGAAGGGTTGTGTCCTTCGAGTCCTTTGGCCGACTCATATGCCGGCTAAAGAATTATTCGATACAATAACTGACATTAAGCAGGAAAATTACTCAGGTTCATATCAAATGTTTCTATTACATGAACTTGTACCAAAACTCAAACCAACCGATCTTCCAGTAGCATTAAAATGGGTAGAACAACAGGAATCTCAACAGGATTCAACGTACTGCTTTGAAAAACTGATGGATGCTATTATATTGAAGGCATGGGAACACCTTGACTCACCGGATGTATTAGAGGCTTTTACAAAGGTAGTTCTTTCTCGAGTAAAACATCATGACAGGATCGTTGGGAGTCATACCGAACCAGTATTCAGGAACATTTTAAGCAATGAAGACAACAACGGTAAACGGCGAAGAGTGCTGGAGACGATAATTCCCTTAATTTCTAATCCAGAAAAAGATACGGTATACCTAATCTACTCAGCCCCATCACTAGTATTTAATAGAGATATAACATGGATGCTCGAACGTCTCCAAGAAGAAAAATCAAAAGAGATTCAGTTAATATGGGCAAATTTGATAGAAAGGGCTTTTGATCCGCGTGAACCAAGTCAGCTTGATGTTATTATTGATGCCTGTCAAAGTAATCAAATCCTCGCCGAAACTTTTTCAAGGCTTCTGAAACCAATTGAACTGAATTCTCCTGAAGCAGCGAAAATGAGGACTGACTATTTAGAAACACAAAAATGGCTAAAGCATGATAAAGAACAACCTCTTCTAAACCCACCGCCTGCTGAAAGAATTGCTGGGCTTTTAGATGAATGCGAATCTGATAGGTCTTCTGCATGGTGGCGCTTAAATATGGAAATGACACTTGAACCGGACAGCCAGCATTATGGAACTGACTATGAGTCTGACCTAACAGTCCTCCCTGGATGGAAAAATGCAGATGCTGTGACCAGACACAGGATTGTTGAGGCTGCTAAAAGGTATGTATTGGAACAAGACCCAGAGACGCATGATTGGTTAGGCAAGAATATCATTCATCGCCCGGCGTTTGCGGGATACCGGGCATTGCAACTGTTGTTGCAAGAACTTCCTGATTTTATTCCCTCCATTCCTACCGATGTATGGGGAAAATGGGCACCAATCATACTTACTTATCCTACATCAAATAGTGACAGTAATGGCAAAAATGTTGAAATTCATAATAAACTAATAAAATTATCATATCAATATGCTCCCGATGAGATTATACAAACCTTAATGGTCATGATAGACAAAGAGAATAAAGATTATGGCCGTGTTTACATTACTCAAAAGGTTACGGGTTGTTGGGATGATCGTCTGGCAAAAGCCTTATTAATTAAGGTAAAAGACACAAATCTAAAACCAGAGTGTGTGGGTTGTTTACTTGGCGACCTCCTTACTCATCAAGTTAAAGAAGCTAAGGCTTTTGCGGAGTCACTTGTTTCTTTACCATCTATTATTAGTGAAGTTGAACGACCCAAAGCAATCGTTGCAGCCCGTGAACTTATGCTTCGCGCAGAAGATGCGGGTTGGTCGGTTGTATGGCCTGCCATTCAACAAGATGTTGAGTTTGGTTGTAAAGTAATCGAATCATTAGCATATGAAAGTGACGCATTTGCCACAAATGCCGGGAAACTACTTACCGAGGATCAATTAGCCGACTTGTATATCTGGATTGTTCACCAGTATCCTTACGCTGAAGACCCTGATTATAATAGTGAGGATGGCAGGGTAGGATCGAGATTGAAGATAGCCAGTTTTAGGAATTCACTTCTAAACCTTATCAAACAACGAGGCACTTATAAGGCATGTGAAGCAATTCAACAAATTCTAAACGGATTTCCTCAAATGAATTGGCTAAAATGGACATTGCAGGAAGCTCAAGATATCACACGTCGTCAAACATGGATACCACCCAAACCATGCGAGATTCTTAAGATGGCCAGTAATCAGTCAATACGTTTGGTTCAAAACGGTGAACAGCTACTTGAAGTATTAATTGAATCTTTGAAACGGTTGGAGATAAAGCTCCAAGGCGAAACACCTGCTGTAATTGATTTGTGGAATGAAACTAAGAAAAGTAGGAAGATTTTTTTATATAAACCTAAAGATGAAAATAGATTCTCTGATTATGTAAAGAGATACTTAGAAGACGATCTTAAGAAAAACGGCATAATTGTTAACCGCGAAGTCGAAATTCGTCGTGGTGAAGGAAAGGGTAAAGGTGAACGGACAGATATACACGTTGATGCAGTTATGAGGAACCAATGCAAGGAAGTTTACGACTCAATAACTATAATTATTGAGGTAAAAGGTTGTTGGCATCCTGATTTGAATCATGCGATGAAAACACAATTGATGGATCGATATCTGAAGGATAATCGCTGCCAACATGGTCTATACCTTATTGGCTGGTTTTGTTGTGTCCAATGGGATGATAACGATAAGAGAAAACGAAATTCCCCCAAAATTAGCATTGATGAGACAAGAAAGCAATTCGATGTTCAAGCTAATAAGTTGTCACAACAAAGTACTCGGATCAAAGCATTTGTTATAAATACTGCACTTCGTTAAAGATTCTTATTTCTTGAATTATTATTTAGATGTGGTTTCAATGATCTGTATCAAAACTTCTCTATGTTAAAAGCAAAGACAAGAAAAGGAAAAATGTATGGACAAAAGTCCCCAAGAGAGATTGAAACAAGCTTATTATGACATGAATATGGCAGAAATTATGTTCAACAACGAATGTGAAATTATATTTTATGATTTTTCAGAAAAGATTATTGGAGCATATTGTAGGGACACGGAGCACCATGTCCCTACATTTGAACAATTCGGCAGACCAACGTCCAATTCCATCCCAGCGATAATACGGTCGTTCAATGCGGTAGCAAAAAAACGGATCAATGAAACCCGAAAATCCTAATCCGAACGAGTCGGAAAAGACAAAATCTGAAGCACGAAATTCGTGAGGCAACCCTGTCAGGGTTTTAAACCCTGACAGGGTTAATATTTTTGCTCGATTTTACGAACATAATTATCCGAAACAAAGACAAATTAGACAAAATCAGGTAATATATTATCAACAATCCTTTGCGTCTTGAATCAATTCCTTTCGTGTTTTGTAAAATCTCTGTTGCATTTGGTGTACAAACTATGTACCCTGTTAACGGCTTCATACATCGGGAATGACGGATGATCAACCAACCATTTTTCAGGCAGAAACACCTATGAGGAAAATAGCCCGGAGTGTCCTTTCATATACCATGCTGAAATTTGCGCCTCGTTTCCTTTATTTCATGGTAGGTTTGCTTGCCATTCTCAGGCCAATGGACAGGTTATACGCTCAAAATATGCAATCCGGAGATTACTATTCCCCAACTCCAGCTTACAGCATCCAATCCGCTGCTACCGCTCCAATTACAACAACGGGTACCGCTTCGAGTGTGACATATAATTCGGCAACATTACGCGGGACAGTAAATGCGCGTGGCTTATCAACGACTGCATGGTTTCAATACCAGATTGTCAACGGACCATCCCAAAATACCGCTTTAACACAGACAATAATTGGGACGAGCGATACAGAAGTAAGTATGAGGATCATTGCGCTACGTCCGGGAACGACATATTATTACAGGCTTGTAGCAAAAAACGATACCGGTACGACGTATGGAAACGAGCTGTCACTTACCACAACAGATATCAATACATCTGCTATTGCAACAGAAATAACCCCGCCCATTGGCGCAATAAGCATTAACGGCGGAGCACACTGCACCAACTCTTTAACCGTTACCGCAAACCTTTCTGCCACAGATAATACCGGTGTTACGGGTTATTATCTCTCCGCAAATGCCACGCCTCCTTCTCAACATACTGCCGGCTGGACATCTATAACACCAACTGACAATTACAAAGAAGATGTTTCTTATACCTTAAGCAACATTGACGGGAAGAATACGGTGTATGCCTGGTATAAGGATGCTTCCGGAAACATATCAGATACAGCCAGTAATTCTATTGTTGTGGATACAACACCTCCAACAATAACCATTACCAACCCCACATCCGATCAAGCCTATACGACTACAAACGGCACGATAAGCCTGCGTGGGAGTGCTTCAGATAATTCTAATGAAATAAACAGCGTACTATGGACTAATAGCAGGGGGAGAAGTGATAAAGAAAGGCATGCGGTCGATTGGACTATTCCGGATATAGATCTGTCAAAAGGGGATAATGTAATAACGGTAAAGGCTATTGACAGCGTTGGCAACACGGGCATAGCGACGATAACGATAACATATACCGCCGGCGACAACGCACCTGTGGTGCAAACAGGGCCTGCAACGAGTATAACCACTGATTTGGCTACTCTGAGCGGAACGATAAACCCCATGGGATTATCAGCAACGGTTTGGTTCCAATACGGCACGAGCAGCGGGTCTTACAGCGGCACAACATCAATCCAAAGTATAGAACATGGCTCAAATACTATACCGATAAGCAATCGGATAAGCGAATTGCAAACAAATATGACGTACTATTACCGGCTTGTTGCGCAAAATAGCGCTGGCGCTGCCTCCGGAAGCGAGATGACATTTAATACATTGCCACCGAAAGGCAAAATTTATGGGAATGTGGTGTGCCTTATAAAGGGTGAGCCTGTTGAGTCTGCAAAATTACGGCTCAAAGGAACCAGGGCAAGAAAAAAATCTTTTCAGATAACACATACTGATGCACATGGATTTTTCGCATATGATGATTTAGACGCAGAGACGCACGACATCTCTGTAACGAAAGCGGGTTTTAAGAGTTTCAGCCAGGCGGTAACGCTTAAAGAGGGTGAGGAAAAAAAGATTGAAATTAAATTAACAAGAACAGAAGAAGATAAAAAACCGGAAAAAGATTCAAAAAATGACCAACAAAAGACAAACTAAACTTCATAAATTTTTCAGTTCCCGCTTCTTTCCCCACGCATCATATTTCTGCTTCATTTGATTGATATCCCCGGGTATATGTCTTCGTATACCACTAAAATCAATTATCCTTGACAACCACGATGTCCTATGCTACGATTTGTTAATATTAAAAGTTATAATTTGTTGTGAGGTATTATGTTATGATTCCAGAGCATTTAAAATATGCAACAACGCACGAATGGTTTTTTTGGGATAACAAGGCAGTTACGGTTGGTCTTACAAAATTTATTGTTGATGAACTTGATGACCTCTTATTCCTGGATCTCCCGAAGGTAGGAGAAGAAATCCTGTCAGGTATCTCCTTTGGAGAAGTAGAATCATTAGATAAGCTGCTTGATATCACATCGCCCATGGACGGTGAGATTATTGCAGTAAACGAACGTCTTTACGAAAACCTGAATACCTTAACTGATGATCCTTACAACCATGGCTGGTTAATAAAGTTCGTAACAAAAGAGACGCATCTCCTCAAAAAATTATTGAGTGCCAGGGAATATATGTCGCACCTTGGTAAAACACAACACTTTTCCCCGCTGAAACAGCGAAAACGACGCTCCAAAACCATGAAAGGGAAGCGGCGGAAATAGCCTTTTCTATGAATTCCATCCATAATCGCAGACTCGTCATTTTAACTGAAGGAAGGCTTGATGTCTTCGGTGCAAAAACTGCTGTCAGCATCATTCGCTATTGCAAAGAAGACGTGGTTGCACTTGTAGACCGTGTTAACGCAGGAAAAACCCCCGAGTCGATTATCGGTATCGGGAAAGGAATCCCCGTTGTCAGTACTGTCGGCGAGACATTACATCTTAAACCCACGGCACTCCTTATTGGCATTGCGCCTCCCGGCGGCATGCTGCCAGCCGAATGGCGCAAGCACATCGTGGATGCTTTAAAAAACAGGCTCCATATTATTAGCGGCCTCCATTGCCACGTGGGCGATGACCCTGAATTTCGCCAGCTGGCACACGATCATCAGGTGGAAATCTGGGATGTCCGTAAACCTCCTGAAGATATTCCCCTCGGCACCGGAAAGGCAAAAGAGACAAAGACATTACGCATCCTTACGGTAGGTTCGGACTGCAATATAGGAAAAATGGTGACTTCGATTGAAATAACAAATACCGCTAAGAAGCGGGGTATTAACGCGTGCTTTGTGGCCACAGGGCAGACGGGAATTATGATCAATGGCAGCGGAATTGCCGTGGATCATGTCATTTCCGATTTCATTTCCGGGGCTGCGGAAAAACTTGTGCTCGACCGCGCCCACTATGAACTATTAAGTATCGAGGGACAAGGTACCATTGTACATCCGGCATATTCGGGTGTTACCCTTGGCCTGCTGCATGGTTCCGCTCCCCAGGGCCTTATCTTGTGCCATCAACCGACACGGAAGACGTTGCGGCATTTCAACGATTTTCCCATTTTGCCTTTCCCTTACCTGATCGAACTCTATGAAAAATTGGCGCAGCCTGTTTACCCTTGTAAGGTGCTTGGCATTGCACTCAACTGCTTTGGTATGTCTGACCATGACGCCTTACAGGAGATTCTAAAGGCGGAGAAGGAAACAAAGCTTCCGGCTACTGATCCCATCAAGTTTGGTGTGGACAAATTGATCGATAGCGTCTCTTCCCTCTTACCATGAAACTCACATTTCATCCCTTAGATTTAAAACTGAAGCACACCTTCCAGATTGCCAGAGAAACCCGCACTATTCAAAATAATGTCATCGTTTTATTACAAGATAATGGCGAAGTAATCGGACTGGGAGAGGCAGCTCCTACCAGCTAC
The DNA here is from genome assembly GCA_030837935.1 of Candidatus Brocadia sp. Classification (GTDB taxonomy): domain Bacteria; phylum Planctomycetota; class Brocadiia; order Brocadiales; family Brocadiaceae; genus Brocadia. The sequence continues at coordinate 5,026 of JAUQXU010000072.1, read as the reverse complement.
TTTGGAGAGGATGTAAATAGCGTTTCCAGCGTACTTGCTCAGTCCGCAGACCTCTTAAACCAGAGTGATCCCTTCCAGGTAGAAGATATAACGAACCGCCTTAAAAATGAATTTCCCAAAAGTGCAGCAGCACGCGCATCAATTGATATTGCTCTTCATGATATAATTGGCAAGAAGCTGAAAATACCCCTTTATCGGCTTTTGGGTTTAAACAAGCCGGAATCAAAGATAACATCGTTTACCATAGGAATTGACACCCCGGAAAAGATGGGTAAAAAAGTGGAGGAGGCGAAGGATTTTCCTATACTCAAAATAAAGGTAGGTTTTAAAGACGATATAGAGATATTGAGAGAGCTCCGCAAAATGACTACAGCCGTCTTTCGTGTTGACGCCAATACCGGTTGGACGCCAGACGAGGCAATAAAAAAATTGAACCTTATGGAAGACCTCGGCGTTGAGCTTGTAGAACAGCCGTTTCCCGTTGGCAGCATTGAATCGCTTCGGCAGATCAGACGTCACGTAAAAATCCCTGTCTTTGTTGATGAAGATATAAAAGATTCAAAAGACATACCCGCATTTTCAGATGCAGTAGACGGGATTAACATTAAACTGATGAAGTGCGGTGGAATTCGTGAAGCGCTTCGGATGATTTACACGGCCCGTGCGCACGGTCTTAAAATAATGATCGGTTGTAACATCGAAAGTTCGGTATCTATCACAGCAGCCGCCCATCTGACGTCATTGGTTGACTATATCGATCTCGACGGGCATCTCCTTGTTACAAATGACCCTTACAGAGGGGCAACCGTTGATAAGGGGAAATTGACATTGCCGGATGGTAACGGATTAGGAGCGGGGGCACGCAGTGGCGTTCCCTTGCCGTCTATGTAAGGGTGGCACGGACAAACTTGTTTGTCCGTGTTTGTTCGTGTAGAGGATAAAAATAGACCTTCAAAAACAAATGATGCACAATAAAATACTTATACAAGAAATACTGGCCCACGCCAAAGAGGCGCACGATTACGTTATCAGGATGCGGAGGGATTTCCACAAACACCCTGAAACCGGTTTTGCCGAAATCCATACCTCTGGCGTTATCGCTGAGGAATTGAAACAGATGGGACTTCAGGTAGAAACAGATATTGCAAAAACGGGAGTCGTAGCGACCCTTCAGGTTGATGGGGCGTCAGGTACTGTCGCCTTTCGTGCCGATATGGATGCCTTGCCGATAACCGAGGAAAACGACCTTGAATTTAAATCCCAAAACGAAGGGGTGTCCCATGCCTGTGGACATGATGCTAACATGGCAATGCTCCTGGGTGCTGCAAAACTTATGGTACAGTTGAAGGATAAACTCAAACGACAGATAAAATTCATCTTTCAACCTTGCGAAGAACAACATCCGGGTGGTGCAAAATTTATGGTAGAGCAGGGTGTTTTAAAGGATGTGAATGAGATTTACGGATTACATATTGATCCGAATATCCCATCTGGCACCTTTGGAGTGCGGGCAGGAGCCACGATGGCCGCCACTGACCGCATTGTCATTACCATTATCGGAAAAGGCGGACACGCCTCCACCCCTCACTTATGTGTTGACCCTATCGTTATTGCAGCCGAGGTTATATTAGCAATTCAGACGATTACCTCTCGCAAGGTAAATCCCCTGTCCCCCTGTGTCGTTTCTTTATGCCAAATCTCGGGCGGAACAACCTTCAACGTTATTCCGGATAAAGTGAAGATCATAGGTACGGTGAGAACCCTTTCCAAGGAATTAAGATACAAGATGCCGATATTGCTGGAGGAAACTATTCGCGGGATTACTTCCCTCAATAACGCCACATATCAATTTGAGTATCTCAAGGGGCATCCTCCGCTTAATAATCCACAATCACAGGTGGATTTCATACACGATAAGATCGTCGCATTATTTGGCGCAAAATCGGCAGAGCATATAGATCCCAAGATGGGCGGAGAGGATTTTTCCTATTACCTGGAAAAGATACCAGGGGCTTACGTTTTTTTAGGATCAGGAAATCTGGAAAAGGGTGCAAGCCAACCGTTACACAGCCCCCGTTTCGTATTGGACGAAGACGTGCTTTACATGGGTTCAGCCCTGTTTACGTATATTGCCTGTTGCCCGTAAATGAAGATTAAGAACAGTGTATTGCACAGTTAGTTCTGCCGGTAACGGGTTCGAATATCAATAAAATAAACAGGAAAATTGAGCGCAGGAGTTTCGTTTTGACTTTCATTCATAAGGCGATATAATAACGTATTCTTTGGATATTTTCCTATGGCAATTATAGCAGGTATCGATGAGGCCGGATATGGTCCAGTACTTGGACCTATGGTGATTACTATCACTGCATTTGATGTGCCGGATGAAAAGGCGGACCATTCCCTGTGGGATTTATTGAAGGATGCTGTTTCAGATGACCTCAAGGGCAGAAAACAGAGACTTGCTGTTCGGGATAGTAAAAAATTATATCATACAAACAATGGATTGAAACCATTGGAAGAAGGTGTTCTTTCCTTTCTCCATCAAAAGGGTTTAAAAATCACGTCCTTTTGTCACCTGCTCAACAGTTTATCGTGCAATAACAGCGGAGTTCTCGCTCGTTATCCGTGGTATGCCGGGAAGGATTATCCCTTGCCTTTAACCACAAACACTGCTGCTGTTTTACATTATGCAGATTTGTTACACTATGCTTTTCATAAGCACGGCGCGGGGTTTTTCCACGCAAGCAGTTGTATTGTAACCGTGCGGGAATTTAACGAGCAGGTAAGATTGTTACGGAATAAGTCTGTTGTTTTATTTAATGCGTGTGCTGTACTTATTTCCAGGCTGTGGAATTTATGTACCGGCCATATACATTTGATTGTTGACAAACAAGGTGGCAGAAATACTTACACGGAGCTCCTGAAAAATCAGCTGCCTGTGGCTGATATACGGGTTTTAGAGGAAGGAGCCAGGGTTTCAACCTATGAAGTGGAAGCTGCGCATAAGCAGATGAAGGTATCCTTTGTGGAAAAAGGCGAAGATATGTGCATGGCGGTGGCCCTTGCATCAATGTTCAGTAAGTATATCCGGGAGTTATTTATGCGGTTGGAAAATCAATATTGGCTTCAACTTCTCCCTGGGTTAAAGCCGACGGCAGGCTATTATAGCGATGCGCAGCGATTTTTAGCACAGACAGCTCACATGAAACAGAGAGAATCGATTCAAGATGACATTCTCATACGTATTAAATAAATAGTCAGACTTCAGGAATAAGGAATTACCGGCCGTAGGCTATACGATGACGGCCGATAGCTGATGCTTTTAACGATGAAAGGAGCTTCGGAAGAAGATGACGGTAAATGTGGCGGTAGTAGGTGCAACAGGCGCCGTAGGTGAGGAATTTATCAGGATTCTGGAAAGCAGAAATTTTCCGGTTCAGGAATTGAGATTATTAGCCTCCAAACGTTCAAGCGGGAAAAAGATGCGGTTTCGCGGGGCTGATCATACCGTACAGGAATTAACGAAGCATTCATTCCGGGGGATAAAGATTGCCCTTTTTAGTGCAGGGGCAAGCATCAGCAGGGAATATGTACCTTATGCTATTGAGAGTGGGGCTGTTTGTGTAGATAATTCCAGTGCATTTAGAATGGATGACGATGTACCATTGGTGGTGCCTGAGGTCAATCCTCAGGAGATTGCCAGACATCACGGAGTGATCGCTAATCCCAATTGCTCCACGATTCAGATGGTGGTTGCCTTAAAACCAATCCATGATGTTGCGCGAATAAAGCGAGTGGTTGTTTCGACATACCAGGCAGTATCTGGTGCCGGGCTTAAGGCTATTGATGAACTGCAAAAGGAGACGGCCAGTATTCTTTCTGGCAAAGAAGGTTTTAAACGAAATCTGTTTCCCCATCAGATTGCATTTAATGTACTGCCTCAGATTCCCCAGAGCAATGCGTTCCTTTCCAATGGATATACATCCGAGGAGATGAAGATGGTGGACGAGACCAAAAAGATCATGGGAGATGCCAGCATCCGGGTGACTGCAACTACCGTTCGTGTACCTGTTGTTCGCTGCCATAGCGAGTCGGTAAATGTAGAAACGGAGAAAAAAATAACTGCCGCAGAAGTAAAAAAGCTGCTTTCAAAAGCGCCAGGTGTTACGGTGTTAGATGACGTTGCCAATCAATTATATCCTCTCGCCACACATGCAACAGGCAAAGACGATGTTTTTGTCGGACGCATTCGTGAGGACGAGTCCCTTGCGAATGGGATTAATCTATGGATTGTGAGCGATAATCTTCGAAAGGGCGCCGCCCTGAATGCCATTCAGATTGCCGAGATGTTGCTGTAATAGACTTTTGGTAAGGCATTACGGAAAAAGCTTTCCCTGAACAATGCTGGGGTAAGTTGTCGATCTCCTTTAATCGATCAATTCGTAAAGAATACCAATGTGGGTTTCGCTATGTAAGATTCGTTCAATATCCTGCATAGTCTCTTCCACAATACGAAGGGTTATCGAAAGCCCTCTTTTCTGATATTCATTCAGCATAATGCATCCAATAAGAATGAATTTTTATTTCTTATCTTGAACATAACTATACCACCGTTAGCCCGACTTTCGCAATTCGCAGCCAAAAACGGTTATTTTTGGGCAGGTAACACCGGGAAACCCTTGATATTAAAGGGGTGAATTTTCAAAACGGCTTGCAGTGCCGACCTACCCTATTGACGCATTCAGGGGAAACTGCGAAAATGCTTGCATGTTTCTCCGAGCAAAATCACGGACGAAAGATGGAAAAACACATCGGTATTGGAGCGTAGTAGAGAACCGCCGGGTTAGCGGAAGAAGAGTGGTGCATCGGCAAGTTCTCTATTTGGGAGAACTCAATGATAACCAACGGGCGGGATGGGTTCGGACGATAGAGGCGGTTTCGGGTGAAAAGCCCAAGGCAAAACAAGTGGCGCTGTTTCCTGATGACCGGGAAGAATTGCCGATACTGACCTGTGAGACCATCC
>JAUQXU010000071.1 GCA_030837935.1 Candidatus Brocadia sp. | reverse complement strand
AGAGCCGTTGTCTCTGTGATATCGACAGTCACTTATCATATTATTTCAGCTTGAAACAACTCGCTTTTGAAAAATAGTGCCTGCCAGGGTTTCTTTTTCAAACTTTTTTGTCAAAGAACAGTTTCATTTGGCACAGTCTGTCTGTTTGTCCGTGCTGAACTTGCACAACATTGCTTACGAATTATCCATTTTGAAATTATGATAGATCATTTATTATTGTATCATAACGCCTTCCATAACCACATATCTCAATATTCCTCTCACTTTGAGAAACAGCCGTTAAAGTTATTTGCAGATATTCTTTGGGAAGGCATCCAGACACTTTATCTGCCCACTCCACAACAGCCACGCCATCGCCAGAGATCATCTCATCACTTCCAATATCCAGCATATCTTGAGCATCTTCCAGCCTATATGCATCAAAATGATAAACCGGCATACGCCCTTTATAGGTATGCACTAATGAAAATGTGGGACTTTTCACTGCACGCCTGTCTGTGACGCCCAATCCCTGGACAATACCTTTTACCAGCGTAGTCTTTCCGGCGCCAAGTTCACCTACCAGGGCAACGACGTCTCCTGGCGACAATAACATGCCGAGCTTTTCACCAAATCTCATTGTTTCTTCTACATTCGTACTTTTAAAAGTTAATTTTTTTTCTTTCACGCCAGCGAATATCTTTAACAATAGTAACACGGTATAAACACTTTTTTAATACGATTTTACCTTCTCTTCCTCCGTGCGAAAGAGGGGAAACAGGAGTGGTTAATTTGCTGTGGCTATGCACGCTATGATTTAAGATGCTCGTATCCGCATGGCTTTATACGGTGGATCTTACCAGCAGAAGACTTCATCTGAATACCGCGTCCTTTCACGATTTCCCCAATACAACTTACCTTTACATCGGTAAGCAAACCAGAAGACAAGACTTTTTTTGCCTGGGCTTTCGATAATGTCATCAGCAATTCGTAATCCTCACCGTCAGATAATGCATGGTAAAGCGGCGTATGTCCCGTTTTCTTTGATAATTCCACCGCTGCATGAGAGACGGGAATCTGATCTTCATACAAGATGGCACCAACGCCACTCTCTTCCAGGATGTGATTTAAATCTGCCGTCAACCCATCACTGATATCAATCATGGCATGCACCGCAAAGTTCTTATTCAAAACAAGTCCTTCTTTTAGTCGTGGTTCAAAAGAAAGATGTTTCCCGAGAATTGACCCTCCGAGTGTCCCGGTTACAAGGATCGTATCCCCTGCCCTTGCACCTGAACGCCTGATGGGTTTTAATCCATCATCCCTTCCCAGCATGGTAACGTTGATACAAAAAGGACTACTGCCGCTGATAATATCACCACCCACAATCTCAACGTCATATTTATCCGAAATGTCCCATATACCTTTGTAGAGTTCCCTCGCAAATTTTTCCGTGGTATGCTCGGGAAAGCAGACCGAAATCACGGCAACTGTGGGTAGACACCCCATTGCAGCAATGTCACTGATACTACAGGCAATTGCCTTTCTGCCGACCTCTTTAATGGTGCATTTTTTCAGATCGAAATGAGTACCATCAACCAGCATGTCTGTCGTAATGAGAGACAGCTTATCGGAAGAAACGTTCATTACCGCACAATCGTCTCCTATCCCCAGCACTACATCTTTGCGCTTTTTCTGCCGTTTTCGAATCCATTCTATGAACGAAAATTCACCCATAAAATCTTTATTTCTGTTTTGCTAAAAATAAAACTGTTTTAAGTTAGTCCCCCTTACCAAAAGGGGATACAGGGGTTGTGTTTTTTCTTTCAATGAGATTATTTACAACCTCCTCGCCCCCTTTTCTAAGGGGGATTTTTTACTCATAACACCCTGAAACCTTCATGAATAAAATCAAATTTCCTATACGATCGAGTTACGTGTTGCGTATTAGGGGTTTATATTAAACAAGAGTTTTTACAGAGAAGTACTATAACATCTTTAACTTGCTTGACTCAACATTTTAAATTTATTAGTATGTGTCTTTTTATAATGGACACAGATGAACTGATTTTAAGGAAATTGTCGCATCATAATGCAAAACCAATCAAAGCCTATCACAAGTACCCATAATAATTCAAAAGCAACTGCTATAAAATTCATTGTTTTGCTTGGAGTAGTGAGCCTCTTTGCGGATGTAACATACGAAGGTGCCCGTAGCATCAATGGCCCATATCTGGTCTTACTTGGGGCAAGTGCAACAACAGTTGGAATTGTTGCAGGACTTGGAGAGTTGATCGGATATAGCCTGCGGCTCGTCTCCGGGTATATCAGTGATAAAATTGGAAGATACTGGCTAATCACGCTATTTGGTTATTCACTGAATATGCTGGCTGTACCTGCCCTGGCCCTGGCAGGGCGCTGGGAAATTGCCGCCCTGCTCATGGTAACAGAACGCATCGGAAAGGCCATCCGAACCCCGGCCCGCGACGCAATGCTTTCCCACGCAACCAAGGAGATAGGAAGGGGAAAGGGCTTCGGATTACATGAGGCGTTAGACCAAATTGGAGCGGTGCTTGGCCCTCTCGCCATCGCTGGGGTTCTCTATTTCCGGGAGGGTTATCGGACAGGCTACGTCGTCCTTTTTGTGCCGGCAATTATGGCTATAAGCGTGCTTGTAACGGCCCGGTGGTTATATCCTCAACCCCGTAATTTAGAAGTTGCTCAACCAGAATTGGAGACAAAGGGCTTCCCAAAAAAATTCTGGCTTTATCTCATTGCCGTTGCACTGATTGCTGCGGGATATGCGGACTTCCCCCTCATTGCCTATCATTTCAAAAAAGCATCAACCGTTCCGGATACCTGGATACCTCTCTTTTACGCTATCGCAATGGGCGTCGATGCCATTGCAGCGCTTTTCTTTGGATACCTCTTTGACCGCAAAGGTATTTCTATATTAGTTATTGCATCTTTCTCTTCCATGTTTTTTGCCCCTCTGGTTTTTTTAGGGAGCTTTTCCTTAGCCCTCATCGGAATGGCCTTATGGGGTATGGGCATGGGGGCACAGGAATCCATTATGCGGGCCGCCATTGCAGAGATGGTTCCTGTAAACAGACGTGGCACGGGATATGGTATTTTCAATACAGGGTATGGGATATTCTGGTTTTTCGGCAGTGCATTGATGGGGATTCTCTACGATATTTCACTCATATCCCTTATCGCATTCTCAGTCGTAGCGCAGCTTGCTTCAATACCCCTGCTTATATTGGTCAAGAAAAAATCAGGATAATTCCCTATCAATTTAATAAACTTGCTTCAATTGTTTCCATGATTCTCAAAAGATTTTTATCCCCTTTGTCGTGCTTCTCGTAAACGTTTCCTTCCCTGACTCACGAGGATTCCGGGAACGCCATACTTAATTATTGACTCAGTGTTGAAAAACGGTTAAGATTCGCCAATCACGCCATTTAATGCCGGACGCAAGAGAAATATATTTACCCAGGAGAAATCACCTTGTTTGAACAAACCTTCAAGAATATAGACGACATCCTCCACAAAGATGCAGGATGCAGCAGTGAGCTGGACTATGTGGAGCAGACCTCCTGGATTCTCTTCCTGAAATATCTGGATGATTTTGAGAAGGACAAAAAAACCGCGGCAGAGCTTGCCGGTAAATCCTATGAAGGAATTATTGACAAACAATACAAATGGGAAGTCTGGGCAGTGCCCAAAGGCAAAGACGGCAAGATCGATCATCATAAGGCGCTCACCGGCGATGATCTGAAAGACTTTGTCGACCACAAGCTGTTTCCTTACCTGAAAAAGTTCAAAACGTCAGCCGAAAGCGCCGACACCATCGAATACAAGATCGGCGAGATTTTCAGCGAACTAAAAAACAAGATTCAGAGCGGCTATAACCTGCGCGAAGTCATTAATCGTATTGATGAACTCCGCTTTCGTTCCCACGCTGAAAAGCATGAGATGTCGCACCTGTATGAAGATAAAATCAAGAATATGGGCAATGCGGGCAGAAATGGCGGCGAATACTACACGCCACGTCCTCTCATAAAAACCATCGTGAAGGTGGTTGCTCCCACCATCGGCAACAAGGTGTATGACGGCGCGGTCGGGGAGATGTCGCATCTTTTCAGAGAGGACTAACATACTCTAAGAAAGACGAGGTGGCTTTCTCGTCCAACATTGTGTTGAGAGCAAATAACATTGACCTTAAAACAAATGCTCTCGATTTTTCTGAATTAAAATACATAAACGACGACTTCGTTATACCCAAGGAAAAGAAGGTCACTAAGGGTTCTTTAATTATTTGTACAGCGAGTGGCAGCAAAAGTCATTTAGGAAAAATTGCCCTCATCGACGATGATTACGATTATGCCTTCGGCGGATTTATGGGGCAGTTAGCCCGACTTTCGCAATTCGCAGCCAAAAACGGTTATTTTTGGGCAGGTAACACCGGGAAACCCTTGATATTAAAGGGGTGAATATTCAAAACGGCTTGTAGTGCTGACCTGCCCTATTGACGCATTCAGGGGAAACTGCGAAAATGCTTGCATGTTTCTCCGAGCAAAATCACGGACGAAAGATGGAAAAACACACCGGTATTGGAGCGTAGTAGAGAACCGCCGGGTTAGCGGAAGAAGAGTGGTGCAGCGGCAAGTTCTCTATCTGGGAGAACTCAATGATAACCAACGGGCGGGATGGGTTCGGACGATAGAGGCGGTTTCGGGTGAAAAGCCCAAGGCAAAACAAGTGGCGCTGTTTCCTGATGACCGGGAAGAATTGCCGATACTGACCTGTGAGACCATCC
>JAUQXU010000070.1 GCA_030837935.1 Candidatus Brocadia sp. | reverse complement strand
AAGGGAAACGTGTAAAAGAACCGTATTTTCAGCAAAAACCCAACCTCAAATTTTAAAATGATCTCTTGGTAAGGAAAAAATCGCCCTCGCACTTTTACAAAAAGTGCGTTTTCGTTCAGACACTAAGTAATGCCAGAAGCTAAATCTTTTAAACAACGATAACGTCATTTTAATGTGTATTTTTGATTGCTACAGACACGAAGCACAGGTATTCTTTCCCGTTTCTGAGCATAGCAGAAATAGTGGAAACGATGGGTTTGCTCCGCTAATCCATCCTACTCGTGGGTATTAATTTAGTTCGAAGGAGAAACACCGCAGAATAATCTCTACTTCTGTAAAATTGGTCGGGGCGAGAGGATTTGAACCTCCGACCTCGACGTCCCGAACGTCGCGCTCTAGCCAAACTGAGCCACGCCCCGTACCATTTTTGATAATTGTTCACGCAAATCTGTGTTCTTATCGTCTTTGCGGTGAGCTGAATTGGTATTATTTTTATCCGTTTTCCTGCCTGCTGTCAAATAGAATCTTCAGCTAACTGTATATATCTGCAGAAAACGGTATCCTGATTATTTTGCCTCGATCAGTACCTTTTCAATCCCAATATTCCCCTCATTATCAAACACATTAACGATGAGGGTATAATTACCCGGCATAAGGGGCCTGGTTGTGATTTGAAATGATTCCTCAAGGCTATCGAAGACCCCATCCACAGGGTAAGCGGATGTCCATTCCTGTCCATCAATGGTGTATTGGACCTTTACAATGTTGCTGTAGTCGTCTCTTGCTGCCCCAGAAATAACATATTTTCCCTCGGTCCCAGCCGCAGTACCCAGAGACTTGATGTTTGGTCTCGAATTATCAATCACAATGGGTTGTATCGTATTTTCTGTAATGAAAGCGGTCTCTGATGGATTATCAGGGTCATCGCTGGCTGTCAGTTTTACCTGGTATTTTCCATCGGGCAGGCGTAAGGTATCCCATAGGTAAGCCCCTTTTTTTTGCGTGTTTTTATCGAGGACTTTCCATGCCTTTTCGTCTACACCTTTGTAATAAATCGTCAACTGCAGGGTGTCGTTGTTCGGATCTTCTGTCTCCCATTGGATATTCTTTTGCGCTATTTGATGATGTGGTTTTTGGCTGACAGCCGTCTGTTGTCTCGATTCTGCCTTGTTGTCTGTTTTTGTCTCCGGAGGTTTTTGTGATGCAGGAGAAGATTCCTTTTCTACTGAAAAACTTATTATCTTGGGAGGCTGGTTTTTGGGAAGATAGGATAGCGATACCGTATTTAAGACAGGGGTTGAATCGGTATTCGTTGTCTGTAAGGAGGCCTTGTATTGTATGAAACGCGCGGGCGGGGTTGTTATTCTTTCTCCAGACGATAGGTACGGGGTTGACCATCTGCTCCATGTAGAGTCAGGTTTTTCACAGTTTCCTGAACGGGTGGCCAGTGTGAGCTTGGTGCCTTCGGGTTGCATGTCAGTCCAGTAAATACACCCCCAATTCGACAGCGCCGTGGTATCAAGTACGTTAGATATGAAAGTGCCTTCTTCTTTAAAAGACGGTGATATCTTATAGACCCTTCCTACATTGCCCGTGCCGAAATAGAGTTCATCGTTGCTTGTATTGAGACAACAAAGCGCCTGTACCTCTTCTACTCTTGCCAGGCTGCTTGAAGATTCATCCCCGGAAACTTTAAACACACCAGACGTATTTCCCGTAACCACATACAGGTTATCCTGGGTGTCAAGAGACATGCCAAGGATAAAAGCCTGACTGGTTTCCATGATTTTTTGTGCGAGTCCATCTTGGGTGATCTTATAAACGTAGTTTGGCGCAGTTGGAAAACCCGTGGTCTTCGGCGGCGCCTCAATTCCCTTTGATACCGCCTTTTGTTGCTGCGTGGATGCAGATTGCGCCATAGGCAATTCTTCCGGGAGATTTAAATCCCAGGACTTTTCCGCCTTGAAAATAGATGCGGTGATTCCCGCTTGTACGGGTGGCTGGGGAACCTGAGCCATAGGTACTTGTACTTGCGCACCCGAAGCCGTTCCCGCATAAATATTACCCATAGAATCCATTGAGAGGCAATGAATTTCGCCTTCACTTGCATCATACAATACCTGTGCCTGCCCTGACGGCGTAATCTTATATACCAAACCGTTTGGTTCTGTGCCAACATATACATTGTCATATCGATCGATTAATACATCCAGGAGATTTGTCTCCGGGGAATCAAAAAATATGACCGGTATTCCATCGGGGGATATCTTGAACAGGATACCCTCATTTCCCGTCGCGACAAAAAGATTGGAATTATTGTCTACGGACATATCCCATATATAGGGTCCGGGCACGTTGCAAAACACCGTTGTTTCTCCAGTGGTATTTATTTTGTAGATAATTCCTCGGGGTACGGTTCCTGCATAAAGATTTCCATGCTTATCGGCGGCAAGACTCTGGATGTATAATTCAGGTGATTTGAAGAGTTCTACAGCCTCTGAACCATCCTTTATAAGATAAACCGTTCCAGGGTCACCCGTACCAACAAATATCCGATTTTGTAAGTCTGCAGCCATTGACCAAACAAAGGCGCCTTTAATTCCCGGAATCGCCTCTATTTTTGGAGAAAGCCGTATTTCACCCTTATTATTAATTGATACCGTATGGGTAATGCCTTTGCTGAAGTCAGACTCTGCCGATTGTGTCCACGTGTTCGTTGTCGTACCATAGGTATAAGAAGAGAGGACGAAAAAGAAAGACATTACAGCGCAGCATAACCGCAACCAAAATACCCTTCCTGATCCGCCCCTTTGCAATGCGGGGTAAAAACCTTGCCAACAAAAGAAGCTTTTACGGGGTAATACTACAAATACCTTTAGCAATGAAAGACCTTTCATGATTGTTTTTTTTGCTTTATTTAACCAATATTGGGATCGTTTGATTTCCATTCAGCACATATTTCGTTGGAACACGGGATACAACCTCGTCAACGAGAGGACCAATCCCGCTTTGATTGGAAAAACTCATAATGGAAAGCATCGATGCCGGGAGCGACGGGAACCCCTCTCCTTTATAAGTAATTCCTTTTTTAGCTAATAAAATACGTACCATGAGATTATTGTTTCGCTCCATATTTTCGATATAACGTATGAGCTGATCAAAATTCGTGGGCAAGTACTTTCCTGCTGACCGCCCCAGATTTAATGCCTGACCATATATAGCATCACAGGCCGTAACATTCAACGTACTTCCCGGAAGAGCGTCCTCTGGTATGCGCATCATTACCGTCTGAGAAAAACTTTCTCCCGTAAATGGTTTAAGGCTTACGTCTACCTGTAATGTGTCCCCTGGTTTTACATGCTTTTTATCCACCCTAATGGACTCTATATAGGCTGTTTTTCGGGTGTCCAATATCTTAATGTGAAGATCAATCCTGTTTATGCGCACTTCCTGGAATTGATTATTGATGATCATGGCAAAAGGCTGGACGATATGATTAAGGGAAAACCAGGATTGATCGAGTTCGTAAAAGACATTTTCAATCACAACGGGTCTTTCATATCCTTCAATATGAACTGACAGTTTTACGTTTACCGATTTTTCCCCTACCTTCCTTTCTGTGGATAACGCAGCGCTTTGAGCGGCCATCAAAATAAGGCTCGGCGTTAAAAGTTTATTATCTGCGACTTCAAAATCATATGTGAGCTTTTGCGAACCTTCCACTTTGATATGGCAGGGTATCATGGGGGAGGACTCTCCAAGAACCCCGGCAATCCCGGACTTTCTATCCTGACATATTCGGCCGATGACTTCTACCGGAGAAGCCATTTTCACAGAATTCGATTGGCTGCAGAGGACCGTATAAACATAGGCAGATGCCATGGGAAGGTCTGCATTTCCTGTTTGTAAAAAGGGATGTCCAAAGGCAAGGACTGTGTTTCCCTCTACATACGTTACCGTCCCAACAACGGCTGCACTAAGGTCTCCTCTCACCAGGATAGCGGCCACCGAGGCCCCCGGAACAAGCTTGGCCTTCCCTGGTGTTTCTGTGTATGAAACATAACTTCCCCCCTGCACGGGATATAATCCACAGGCATGAAAGAGTGGTTGCATCCTGTGTAAGACTTCGCTGTCAACGCCTGATATTACTAAGGGAGAGAGTATGGGTGTAAGCGCTATTTTGCTTGAATCGTGGTTCGTTACTTCTTGTGGTATCATGGAAGTGGCCGTCGGTCTTTTAGAAAGATCATCTTGTGAAATAGACGGGAGTTCCCAATCTGTAACGGACAGCGAATTGCCTTTTTCCTGTGTTGGTATGTTGAGCAAGGTTCTTTTCATTTCGAGAATCGGGGTAACACCCGCAATTGCCTCTTTTGCAAAGCTCCATCCGTAGGCAACAGCTCCAATGAGCCGATTGCTGATATAAACGGGGCTGCCGCTCATACCTGCGATGATACCAGATTTTTCCAAAGGGCCACCCGACATCTTGATCAGAATCATGTTGCTCTTTGCTTCCCAGTTTCTTATAATACCAAGTACTTCAACGTTGAATATTTCTATTCGGTCACCAGTAAAAACAGTTTTACCATATCCTTTCATGCCGGGTACAATCTCATCGACGTCCATAATATTTTCTGCAGCAAGGAGAGATCGGTTGCTCTGTGAAATAAAGGCCGGAAAAATACTTAAGAGCATGAATAAATAAGGTAATGTAAATGTCTTGGGTTCCATGCTGCAAACTCTACCAAATTTAGCAATTTATTGTCAAGGCATAAAAGAAGTTGAAATATTGATGTTTAGAATTTACACTATTCCTGTATGATGTGCATCGGGAATTTCAATGGTACCAGAAATTTTAAAATAAACTTTGACGGTTACCTTATGTAGTGGCGAATGTTGTTGATGCACTCTCCATGACGCCGTTTCTTAGACAATAGCGATGGAAACGATCGTACTGAATCTAAAAGATCAAAATCTTTATTCGAAACACATAGAATTGGCCGCTCAGGCATTAAAGGGTGGCGAACTTGTTGTCTTTCCCACAGAGACGGTGTATGGCCTTGGTGCCCATAGAGACAATGCGAAAGCCGTTGAGCGTATCTATAAGGTTAAGAAACGAGTAGAAGAAAAACAGCTGACCCTGATGATTGCCGACCCCGATGAGGCGAAGAAGTATGTCGATCATTTTTCTAACACGGCAAAGAGATTAATGAAACTTTTCTGGCCAGGGGCCTTAGCCATTATTTTTCCGTTAAAGGATGGGTCAGACATTAGTATACGGCTTCCGGATAATACCGTGGCAAGGGATTTGATCCGTGCCACAAAAGTTCCTGTTGTTACTACGAGTGCAAATATTTCCGGATATCCCCCCTCTACAGATGCGCAGCAGGTGCTGATGGACTTTAGAGGAAAGATACACATGATCCTTGATGGCGGTTCTACACGGTTTCGTTCCCCTTCTACGGTGATTAGGCTGAAAGACGAGACCTTTGAGATTATTCGCCAGGGTATTATTTCGGAGACCATGATACGAAGTTGTCTTGAAAACAACTTCGTAAAAGTATAATAATTATAGGATGAGTAGATCAGATAAGTCCGTAGCGCTTTCGTAAATCGTAACTAGAGATTTTATGCTTTGCGAGCGAAATAAATTGATAGTAGCGTAGGTATAAATTGTGTTTTTTGTTTTTTAACTCAAAGGAAATATTTAAAGAAGATAGAATCATAATGAAGATTGCATTAGCGTCAGACCACAGAGGTTTTGATTTTAAGAAGCGTGTAGCAGCTCTGATTATACAAATGGGGCACACGGTGAAGGATTTTGGTACCGATAAAAATAACGAATCAGTAGACTATCCCGACTATGGATTACAAGCGTCGCGTGCGGTTGGGTCAGGAGAGTGCGATCGGGGAATTCTGATCTGCGGTACCGGGATCGGGATGTCGTTAGTGGCAAACAAGGTGAGGGGAGTGCGGGCCGCATGTTGCCATAACCTTTATACGGTAGAGATGAGCCGGAGACACAATGATTCTAACGTGTTGTGTATTGGCGCTGATGTGATAGACGAAGAGCTTCTTGAGCAAAAGGTCAAACTGTGGTTAGAAACCCCCTTTGAAGGGGGAAGACATGCCCGTCGCGTGGAAAAGATCATGGAGGTTGAAAATGGAGGCGGTATTTAGTTATGGGTAACTGGTGTTTTTCTGTAAGTATCTGAATTTGTATAATTTGCCGGAATATTTGCTGTATTCCAAAACTACACAATTCTTTACCGCCTCACAAGTCAAACAACACGCACTTTTAAATCTCTAAATATCCTCTTTGTTGTGGCCTTGCGAAAAACACCGGGGAAACGATAATCGTTCGGTAACCTTTTTTCCCCATCGGCGTCAATTATTTTTTCGTCTTGCTTAATGCCGCATTGCAAGACTTTCCCAAAAATTTACCCACTCGTTTCCACGATGACCCAATTTTATCTTTGAACGAACGATCAAAGATAGATGGATTATATCCCTGATAAAGCTGACTCTTCGGTATGTCCGTCTTTTGATGATACACGCGCAGTGCTCTTGATCTTTCGTAATACTGATCGACTATTCTCAAGGCTTGATTTTCATTTCCGCACCAGCATGAGGTGAAAGGACAGCGCGTATCGTCAGTCTGCATCATAATCTCGTCAGTGAGTATATTTCCCATGTTCTTCGATGCTTTGAGTTGAGCCGTGTTTCCACAGGGAAAGACGTTACCGCGATGATCAATATAAATGTAATTTCGGCCTGCCGAACAAGCCATTCCCTTTGTGTTACAGGCACGAAGCAACATCATGTAGCTGTGCGGCGTATCCCAAACCTCTTTGAGCGCAGCTAATTCAGCTGAAGTGTAATCGCGCGGATACTCCAATGAGGGATCAGTGCCATCCACACCGCGGAGTTTCCCGATAAGCCCATTCATGATCAAAGGAATTCCAAGCTGATCACACCTCTTTTTGTATGTTGGAATTAAGTTTATCTTTTGAGGGATGGCTACATATCCAACGTAAACTTCTACACCAGACTTCTTAATTTTAGAAGCCTTATCAAAAAATTCATCGATATCCTTAATGACTGTGTCATGCAAAGTGCAACCCATACCTAACTTTCCCGTGTCGAGTGACGAAAGGAACGGCCCGATGGTCTGGTTCCAACTGGCTACCAGGTTTGTCGAAAAACTGACACCGAAGATATTCGTATCGAAATTGCAGATATTTCGCACTTCTTCCATAAGTTCAGGGCATGTGAAAAACTCGCCTCCTACACCAATTCGCAGGCTGATTCGATACGGCAGCTGTCTCAACTTACTGACCACCTGGCGGAAGGTCACTGCATCGAAAACATTCTCCCGCTCGCTCCACCCGGCGATGCAATATGGACATGCCAAATTGCACGTGTGATACTTCACCTGATATCGAACACCCAGGTAAGGAAGAACACGTATATCTGTCATACTATCATATCCTTATAAAAATATCTTTGAATACCCTGAAAATGCTGGATAAACCAAAGAACATCGAAAAAGATAAAAGGACATCAAGAAACACAAGAAACACAAGAAACACAAGAAA
>JAUQXU010000069.1 GCA_030837935.1 Candidatus Brocadia sp. | reverse complement strand
GGGGCATGATTAAGTCAGGATTTTCAAAAAGGGCTAAAAACCTGTTTCATCGTAGCGAATGGATGACCGATTCAAAACGGAAATACCGCGAAACAACGATCTGGCAACGGCGTTTTTGGGAACACATGATTCGTGATGAGGATGATTTTAGAAGACACATGGATTATCTCCATTTTAACCCGGTAAAACATGGATTGGTAAAACGTGTCAAGGACTGGCCGTCTTCGACGTTTCACCGGTTTGTGAAAAATGGGTTTTATCCGCCAAATTGGGGTGGAGATGGAATGGGTGAGATAACCGATGCAGATTTTGGTGAATGATATTTTGGCAGGCAATGCCCTGCCCTACCTGGCTACCTAACTGCGTAAAGGGAGGTGCTAAGTCACATGTCAAAAACCGAGTTTGATGTTTTCTGTCCGGTTTGCAACATGCTCGTTGCGGCTAAGGTTGTGGCGGAAGGAAATGGGGGATTTCGAAGCGATGCGGTAAACCCTCTTGATGAAATTGATACTGAGTATCACGGAGAGCACTACTATGTCTGTTTGTGCGGTCGTTGCAGCCAGCCGTTCCTTATTCGCCAATCGCTTTACGGGATTCCCGCTGAATTCGAAAGCGTAACAGACGAAAAGATTCTTTACCCCAGCGAGAAGAAGTTACCGCTCGATGGTGTCCCCAACACAATAAAGTCAGCCTACGATCAGGCGGCACGCTCTTTCTCCGCTTCCTTATTCGAGCCGTGCGTACTAATGTGCCGGAAGTGTCTTGAGGCAACTTGTAAGAACCTCCGTGCCAAGGGGCGTGACCTCAATTCCAAGTTGCAAAGCCTATTTGATGGGGGTCACATTGACTCACGGCTTCTGAATTGGGCGCACGAAATTCGTTTGATTGGAAACGAGGCTGCGCACGATCCTGACACCAAAGTCTCGAAGCGCGATGCGCGAGATGTCCTCGACTTCACTGAGGCAATCCTAATCTATATCTTTTCTCTGACGTCCCGTTTCGAAGCGTTTCGTGTTCGACGTGCAAATTCTCAGGCAAAGCCATGAAGACGTGGCCTAATAGGGTCCAGCGGACGCGGGACGACGCGTCGGCTAAAGTTCAGCCTCCTTAGGCAGCCGTTGACCCTTAACGTTAGACTAATCTGATATATGACTCTGTTGATTAAGTATGCTTTCGATAACATGCTATACCATATATAGCACAATACAAGACAAATAAGATTGTATATGGTATACCAATTTGATCTAAAATGACTTAATCAACAGAGTCATATATAACCAGACTGCTAAAAATGAACCTGTTTGAAATTACCCTGATTTTCTTATGAGAAACTGATACAATATCTATTAGTTCCGAGAAAACGAAATGATAAATCACCATGGTTAGTCTAATATTGCAAATTTATTAAGGAGATTATTTTGAAGAAAACTATTAATTTACGAGCTCATTTTGACGGGAAAAAAATACTCCTGGATGAACCATTTGCCCTTGATCCAAATACCAAGCTTATTATAACAGTTTTACCTAAAAACTATGATGAAGAACGGGAACAATGGATACTTTTATCCCAGGAAAATTTAGAAAGGGCTTTTGGAAAAAATGAGCCTGAATATACTATGGATCTGTTAAAAGAGGAAAATCCTGATTATGAAGGAAGGCGATGTCATTTTTGTCACAGTTCCACAGGCCGATGGAAGAAAGAAAAACCGTCCAGCAATTATTTTACGAGAATTGCCGCTTTATGGTGATTTCCTTGTTTGTGGAGTGATCACACAACTTCATCATTGTTTGAAAGATTTTGACGAGATAATATCACCGCAAGACCCAGATTTCAAATCGAGCGGATTATTAGCTAAATCATTAATACGGCTTGGCTTTCTGGCTGTTTTTCCACGAAGCAACATTGTCGGTACAATTGGTTCTATTGGAAAAGAACGCCATCATCACTTGTTAAAAAACCTCGCTAATTTCTTATTAAAGGATTTTTAAAAACCCAAAGGCAGGCAAAAAATGTACAACAAAAAGATCAACTTGTTAAATCTACAGTGCCTAACAAAAGCATCCAGCCACCTCCCTAAACGGTCACGGTTGATGCACAACCGTTAGGGTGAAAGACTGGATAGTCTTTGATATGGATTTTTGTTAAAATAAACTAAATGAGTAAGCATGAAAAACTTTTACTTAAAATTCTAAGCGGAACTTCCGATGCAAATATCCAATTTAAAGATTTATGCAACTTGCTGAAAGATTTTGGTTTTGAAGTTCGTATTCGAGGCAGTCATCATATCTTTAGAAAGGAAGGAATGGCGGAGAAGATTAATCTTCAGCGGGAAGGAAATAAATCCAAGCCTTATCAGGTGAAACAAGTACGAAATCTTATCGTGAAATATAAACTCGGAGGGAAATATTGATGTACAAGTATGAAATTATTATTTACTGGAGCAACGAAGACGAGGCTTTTGTCGCAGAGATTCCTGAACTTCCAGGATGCATGGCACATGGAAATACGCTGGAAGACGCATTGAAAAATGCTAAAGAAGCAATTCAATTATGGATTGATACAGCCAAAGAATTCGGAGATCCCATACCAGAACCCAAGGGCGAGAGATTGATATTTGCGTAAAAAATCAGTTGAATAGGATGGGTTAAACGAAGTGAACCCATTCAAAGCTGTTTAAACGGCTTAAACAGCTTAAACCGTTCGTTGGGTGAGCTTTGTCCATTCGACAAGCCACGAATTGATACAAATGGACACGAATGCCAAACCATTATTTCTTCATCTTTTCTGTCTGACGAAAGGCCGTCATGCCACCGCTCATATTGAAGACCTTCCTGAACCCCGCCTTCAGCAAAATGGCAGCCGCAGTGTGGGCACGACCCCCGCTCCGGCATACGGTAATGATTTCCTTATCTTTCAACCTTTCTAATTCTTTCAGCCTTTGAGTTACCTGTCCGACAGGAATATTGATAACACCCTGAATAGCTCCCAACTCGCCTTTGAGTTCTGCAGGTTCTCTGACGTCCAGGATGACCGTGCCATCGAGCTTATTGGCCTCCACACGACGTTTAACCTCTGCAACAGGAATGGTAGGCACCTGCTGTTCATTCACCCCGGGAGACATGGTACCTTTAATCTCACATGCTGGTGCATCAACTGGGATCCACGCTGCCTTGGGGTCACGGGCACAGGCATAATTGGCCTTCAGCACATCCTTCATCCAGTCGGCGGGGCCCAATTTCATGTCAGTAAGCCATTTGATATATGCCTCTTTTGTACGCGGTTGTAAGTTGGGGTTGCGCTTTTTTTGCTCACCCAGACTGGATGGTTCACGACCGCGATATTCATGGGCGGGGTATACCATTAAATGATCGGGTAATTGCATGATCTTTTGTAGGGATTCCCAATGTTCACCAGGGTCACCACCGGGCAAGTCTGTACGGCCTGCCCCACCATCGTCCAGAAATAACGTATCTCCAGTCAAAATACGGTCTGAAAAGATAAGACACATGCTATCCCTGGTATGACCTGGTGTGTGCATGACCTTAACAGGGATGTCGCTCAGGTGGCAGTCAAACCCATCGGGGACATGGAATGCCACACAACGGACAGGGGAGTTTTGATGCATGACGTATACAGCGCCTGTCAGATCAGCCAGTGCACCGGACCCGGAGATGTGGTCTGCGTGCGTATGGGTATCTAACACATGGGTCAGTTTTAGTCCCTCATTCTTGATAAGGGATACGTATTCGTTTACTTGCTCCAGAACAGCATCTACGACAATTGCTTCCTTCGTATTTTCCGAGCCGATGAGATAGGTTTTGCATGAGGTCTTATTTAACTGTTTGAAGATCATTTTATCACCCCTTTATTAAATTTTTTGTCAACCTCTTCTAACTCCAGCAGTGCGTGGTTAGCTCAATTCTCATCAAAGATTTAACGCAAAACAAATAGCGTTGCTAATTTCAACCAACTTTTCTTTCGATAAAGCAATAATCAACGATCCAATTTTTGCTTTTGAAACTGTCTGTATGTGATCGCAATTAATAGCACAATTTTTATGCATACCGTCCTCACGGGATAAAAGTACTTCGCTTGGTATGTCTCTGATTGTTGAAGTTATCGGTGCGATGGTAACTTCACCTAAATAATCCAGTATAGAATTTCTTGTTAAAACAACCACGGGGCGTTTTTTGTCAGGAGTTTTAAACTTGTACCATCTCACGTCACCTCGCTTCATGAATCACCCCATGCCTGTTCTGACTCCCAAACATCAAATTCCGTTTTGACAACAGGATAACGTTCATATCCTTTTTTATGCCGTTTTTCGAGCATATTGACGTTCACTTGTCTTATGGCATCCCTCAATGCCTTGCGTGCAAAAGCAGAGCGAGTGGTCTTTAATTCTTTGACAATCTTATCAACGGTTGCCACTAATTCATCATCTAATGTCATCTGAATCGTTCTCATAATATTCTCCTCTAATAATGTTGATATTTATAGCTATAATAACCAACATTATCTCCGAAGTCAATCAATTATACCCGGTATGTTGGTTGAGCTAACGTTGAATATTAGCTGACAGATTACTCAAACAATCTGCCCCCCTGTGTTGCAAAGTTATGTTGCCGGCTACCGACACTATTCGTCAAAGAGTTTTTCATTGAAAAATGCTCCGTTTTCTCCCGGAAAGAACTTGCAGATAAAGAGGAATATCGTAATCGGGTACGGGAGATATTGAAACGATTTGAGGAAGAAGAGGGGAAAGGGAAAAATGGGGAAAAATTCCAATTACATCTTTATTCTTTTTACTCTCCGTTTCTCCACTCTCTCCCTTTCTTTATTTTTACACAATTTCTTTGCTAAAAACATCTAAATATTTTTATTAAGAGCCTACCCATCCTTTTGTATCACAGGTCTTGCAGGAAGTGCAGCCACGACACCCCGCCCCGGTACAAACCTTTTTGCCGCTATGAACCTGTCCTAATCCTTTGCATGACTCACATCGCTTGGCAGAATCGGGGATTTGTCCTGATCCACCACAACCATTACATTTTATACAATAGCTACACCCCTTTCCACTGCATGGGATTTTGTTGTCAGTATGCCATACCCCGCTTCCGCAACACTTAAAACATCTCTGGCTTGCAAAGGCAGAAGGAATGCAAAATAACCCGATAACGAAACAACACGTTACTACATAAAAAAACATGTTTGTTATAAATCTTTTTTTATCTTCCATCGATTCCCTCCTTTTTCTGAATCACTCGTTTCGATTTTTTTGATTGTAATCACGCGCGGAGGATTGTCAATGTTTTAATTTTGATAAATCCCCACCTTTATTGAACTCATAGGAAGGATTTCTCCCATCATATTTGATTGGCAGTAATTTGAGTTGTTCCCGCGGCAGGCTGTACGCTTTACGCTTGACATAAATTCCCCACAATATTAATATTATGACCTGGAATAAATTTCGTTATATCCAATATTGACAATGAAAGAGAGTGGGCAAAAACTTTCCATGCAGAAGAGCCACAATATACTTATCATTGATGATGATAAGCTGATGTGTGTATCACTCAAAGGTCTCCTGGAAGAAAATGGATACCATGTATACACCGCGTCTCATGGTGACGATGCTGTTCAGATTCTGAATAAACACCCCATAGCTTTAATACTCTTCGACCTGAGGATACACGATGTTCATGAGCTTTCACTCGTAAACAAGATTAAAGAGGTTTCAGCAGATACGATCATACTCATCATGATCGACCAGAACAAAATCAAGACCGTAATCAACACCCTGTGTTTGGATACGGTTGACTATATCCTGGAACCATTTGATCCGGATTATTTAAAAAAGACCATCGAAAAGGCCCTTTATAAGCAGCAATTAGAAACCAGTCTCAAAAGAACACTGATCGAGAAAGAAATTATCAGCAATATCAATAAAACCATTGCCGCCAGTTTGGATATTCGGGAAAGCTTTTCCGATATATGCAATGAGTTAAAAAAGATTATACCTTTTGACCGGGCATGTTTGATTACTTCCAACGAACAAGGACAATGGTTTCAGGTATTTGCGCTTACGAAGACGTATAATTTCAGTGAAATTAACGAAGGGGAATTCTTTCCGATATCCGGCAGCCTCCTGGAAGAAATCATAAAAACAGGTGAACCGGTTATCGTTAACAACACGCAAACGGGCCGGTTTTGGACAGACAGGGTCTTACACAAAGAGAGGATACACGCACGTCTTGGATTTCCCCTTATCTATAAAGGAAAAGTACTCGGGGCGCTGACCTTTGGTAGTGAGAAAGCAAACAGCTTTAGTGAACAGTGTCATTATTATCTCTGGCAGATAGCGCCGCAACTCGCCATCGCCCTTGAAAACACAAAGTTGTTTAACCGTATTAAAGCCTCGGAAGAGCGGTATAAAACGTTATTTAACCACGCCCCGGATTCCATGATGATGATAGACCTGAATGGAAAAATTCTTACCGTAAACCAACGGGAAGAAGAAATTATTGGTTACAAGATGGAAGAGCTTTTAGGTAAGTATATTTATGATTTCTTGCCCGGACCATCGAAGAAATTCGTTTCAGCGCTTCTTGTAATGGCGGTTAACAACAAAGTTCAAACAACCGAGATTGATGTCATTAGTAAAAATCGGCAGGTATTGGTCATGGAATTAGATATTACGGTAGTAAAAGAAGAGGGCAATATTTTACACCTGTTGGTACACTTTCGGGATATAACGAGAAGGAAGAACCTGGAATTGGAACTAATAGAGGAAAAGAAAAAATTGGATAACATTGTAAGTGAAATTGGGGCGGACCTTTTAGTTATTGATAAGCATAATAAAATACTGTGGGCAAACAAGCGGCTCATCGAAAATCATGCCTTAGGCAAAAGCATAATACATCAAACCTGCTTCGATACATATTGTCATCTGCAATCTGCCCCATCGGACTGCCCATCTGCAAAGGTATTTGAAACGGGGAAAATAAGCCAAATGGAGCGCATCATTTATAATCACCATAAAAAAAAGTTCTGCAATGTGATTAGTTCTCCTATTTTTGATAAAGACGGAAATGTTGTGCAGGTACTGGAGTTAATTCAAGATATTACGGAGAAAAAGCATGAAGAAGAAAAGCAGCATAGACTTCAGCAACAATTGATGCACTCCGACCGGTTAATCTCCATTGGGCGGCTTGCAGCCGGTGTAGCTCATGAAATCAATACCCCGCTTGCGATTCTTTCTGGTATGGTACAAGGTTTTCTTGAACGGGATAATTCCTTTGCCAAAGAAATAGTAAAAGAATTTAAAATGATGCATAAGGTAACAAAACGCATTGAGAAAACCGTTGATTCTTTATTGGAAATGTCTCATTTTGAAGGGAATGAGCAACCGAAATTTGTTAATATTAATGACCTGATTAAAGATACCACTTCCCTTATTATTGAACAATTTACTGCAAAAAATAAAAATATCGTTTTAAAATTATCTTCTGGTCTACCAAAAATCAAAGGTTTTGCAGAGCAATTGCAACAGGTGTTTATGAATTTATTGATTAACGCTGACGATGCTACCGATGATGGCAATACCATTTCAATAACCACAATTCAAAAAGATAAGAATACAATAAATATTAGTTTTAAGGATACTGGCATGGGTATGTCTGAGGATACATTATCCAAAATCTTTGACCCCTTTTTTACCACGAAAGAGGTGGGAAAAGGAACGGGCCTTGGATTATCTATTACGTATGGAATCGTAAAAAGACATTGTGGCACAATCAAAGTCAAAAGTAAATTAGGTAGAGGCACTACCTTTGATATTAATTTACCCGTAGACTTCGGAAAGGTAACAGTCCATGGATAATGGGATAAAAATATTAGTCGTAGACGACGACAAGGACTATAATTTATATCTAACAAAATTTTTATCTGACGAAGGATATATAACAAAGGGTATTACAAAGCCAATGGATACCCTGCCTGCCCTGGAACAGGAAAAGTTCCATATCGTTATACTGGATCTCAAGATGCCCCAAATTAGCGGCACGGAGTTGCTCAAAGAAATAAAATCGAAATGCCAGAATATTTGTGTTATCATATTAACAGGATATCCCTCATTCAAGACGGCAGTCGAAACGATGAAGCTTGATGCCTTTGACTATTTGAAAAAGCCGTTTGATTTAAACGATTTGCGAAAGGCACTGAATAATGCACAAAAGACATATTGTCTTGTTGGAAGCTCAAAGGACAGACTCAAAAGTTCTGTAGGGAAAAAACTGAAATTGTTAAGAAAGAGTAAAAAAATCACTCAAAAACAGCTGGCCAATCGTACCGGTTTATCACCGAGTTTGTTATCCCAAATCGAAAATGGGCAAATCGCAGCCTCTCTTACTACCCTCGATAAATTATCTGCCTCACTGAATGTGAAAATAGCATACTTCCTGGATGAAGAAGCTGGTGAATCCATAGCAACAATTAACTAAGATAGCAAGCTTTAAACTGTTTTTTGTAGGAGTTTAACGTTCATGGATGCATTATTTAATATTATCTCAAACCTTGGTTCCCCTAAGATTATGGTGATTGGTGATTTCATGCTCGACAAGTATGTATGGGGTGAAGTAAAACGTATATCACAAGAGGCACCGATACCAGTTATTAATGTTTCTTCTGAGGACGTCCGGCCAGGCGGCGCCGGAAGTGTTGTAAACAATTTGCAGACGTTAGGTGCGAAGGTGCTTGCTTGTGGGATTATTGGCGACGATGTCCACGGGCATACCCTTATGAATATTTTACATGGCATGAGAGTTGACACAACGGGCATTATTATTGACAAAAGCCGTCCAACCATCCAGAAGATGCGTTTTATGGGTCATTTGCAAACCGCGGGAAAGGGTGTACAACAACTGCTGCGGGTGGATTATGAGAAGACCCATGTTATATCTGCAGAAACAGAGATGCAACTTACCGCATATTTAAACAAAAATGTTCAACTTTGTGATATTGTCCTGGTTTCTGATATGAATAAGGGTTTGCTTTCTCATTCATTCTTAAAAACTATAGTGGTCGTTTGTAAAAAGCATAAAAAAATTGCGATTGTGGATCCCAAACTTATGAGTGATTACACGTGTTATGAAGGTTTTACCGCTATGACTCCCAATAGAAATGAAACAGAGATTGCCACCGGAATAAAAATCAGTGACGGTGATAGCCTCCATCGCGCCGGAAGCAAGCTGGTATCGAGTCTTTCACTGGAGTATTGTATCATTACCATAGACAAGGATGGCATGTTCCTTTACCATAAGAATGGTACGGGAAAAATCATACCGACCGTCCCGCGTGCTGTGTCTGACGTGACAGGCGCAGGGGATATGGTACTCAGTATGTTTGGTATGGTGGTTGGCAGTGGTCATGACTTTGAGGATGCTGCACTCCTTGCCAATATAGCCGCAGGAATAGAAGTGGAGAAAATTGGTGCAACACCGGTCAGTAAGGGTGAAATTCTGGGTGAACTCATGGGAGGAAGAAGCCCGATATCAGGCAAGATTAAAGATGTCGAAATACTGAATGGCATACTCAATGAGCATAGAAAGAAAAACGATAAGATAGTATTCACCAACGGTTGTTTTGATATATTACACGTTGGACACATTGAGTACCTTAAATTTGCCAGGAAACAAGGTGATTTGCTCGTAGTCGGATTAAATACCGACCGGTCTGTCAAGAGTCAAAAAGGCCCCACACGTCCTTTCGTTTCTGAAACAGAACGTGCTAAAATGCTTGCCGCGCTGGAGGATGTAACTTATGTGGTACTTTTTGACGAACTCACCCCAATGAATTTAATTAAGACCGTAAAACCAGATGTCCTGGTCAAGGGAGAAGATTGGAAAAATGCCGGGGCGGTAGGCGGGGAATTTGTAGAATCATACGGCGGAAAGGTTGTTTATGCGCCCTTTGTCGGGGGTGTTTCAACCACCAACATCGTTTCCAGAATAATTAAGAGACACACACAGATGGAATCATTGAAAGACGCAGCAGGTCAGGTACAATAGAAAGAGAGTACTCATGGAAGACATTGAAATACAATTACAAGAAAGCATAGATACAAAAAAAGTGCTATTGTCGACTCATCTTGATGTTGTGAAAAAAATAGCGGATGCTATCGTTATGGCATTTAAAAACGGTCACCGCCTGTATCTTGTTGGCAATGGAGGGAGCGCAGCAGATGCCCAGCATATTGCGGGAGAATTGATCGGAAGATTCAAGATGAACCGACGCCCCCTTCCTGCGGTTGCCTTGACAACCGATACGTCTGTAATGACTGCGCTGGCAAATGACTTTGGATACGATACCTGTTTTGCCAGGCAGGCCGAGGCCCTAGTTGGCCCCGGAGACGTTATCCTTGCTTTGAGTACCAGCGGAAATTCAAAGGGCATTCTCAATGCGGTTCAAGTTGCAAGAGAACGCGGTGCAGTTGCCATTGGATTTACCGGGAAGGATGGCGGTCTCTTAAAAGATGTTGTAGATATCTGCTTAAAAATTCCCTCAAATAACACACCTCGGATACAGGAATGTCATATCACCGTAGGACACATTTTGTGCTCAATTGTCGAGAAGGAACTTTT
Source organism: Candidatus Brocadia sp. (assembly GCA_030837935.1). Classification (GTDB taxonomy): domain Bacteria; phylum Planctomycetota; class Brocadiia; order Brocadiales; family Brocadiaceae; genus Brocadia. Next base: position 13,570 of record JAUQXU010000069.1, on the reverse strand, counting down.
TGGAACCGTAACTAAATGAAAAAGAGAAAGGCTGTTTTTCTTGATCGGGACGGTACCATTGTCGTCCACGTGCCTTATCTCAGTTCTCCCAACCAACTGAAATTATTACCCAATGCCTCACACGGGATTCGCCTCTTTAAAGAACATGGTTATCTGATCATTGTTATTACGAATCAATCCGGTATAGCAAGGGGGTTCTTTGATGAAAAACGGTTAACGCTTATCCATAGGAAATTGACGGGTATGCTGGAAAATGAGGGGGTAGTGATTGACGACCTGTATTATTGTCCGCATCACACCGAAGGAATTATAGAACACTACAAGGTGGATTGTGATTGCAGAAAACCCAAACCCGGGATGATTCTTGATGCTGCCCGAAAATATCATATTGATTTGACACAGTCCCTGATGATTGGCGATTCAGAGACAGATATGCTGGCAGGGAAAAATGCGGGATGTCGGTGTGTGTTGATAAAGAATGACTGTAGTAGTGCATCCACAGACATGGTCATACGCATAGATTATGTTGTAAAAGATTTGCTAGAGGCAGCAAGGATTTTTACTCAATAAGGATTTTTTAGGGATTAGGCAATAACTATGAGGCGCAGCGAAGAAAGAGTGCAAATCAGTAATTTATTTTGGGGTGTCTACTGAACAGTTTCAGTTTCGTTTACTACCCAGTCCAGGTAATTTTTAGAACCCCGGGTGATCGGCAGGGCAATAATCTCTGGCACTTCATAACTATGCAATTGTTTGACGCGTTTTTCCACTGCGTTGAACAGGTCTTCCCGCGTCTTACATATCATGAGCACTTCGCGTTCAATATGTAATTTGCCTTGCCATTTGAAAATAGACTCGACTGATTGAACGATATTGCAACATGCAACGAGGCTTTCTTCTACTAATACTTGTCCAATCTTCCTTGCCTCATCTATTGCACTAGCTGTCACAAAAATTACAATTGTTTGAGCCATAGTATTTGTTTTATCCGATACGTTCTCTGTCAATTGTTTGCTTATCGCACATACCGCCACGCTTTTTTAAAAGGGATTCTATCTCTCTGCTGCCCTCTTCATCCCGTGTTACATATACCAGCGTACAACGGCATCCTTTGGGACTTTTACACCCTGTGTGGGGAGGTTTCATTGTTTGTAATATTTTATGATTGGGAAGCAAATGCCTTCCATCCAATTCCATACATACATCACAGGTATTACCATCTTTGGTTGCTGAATAAAAGACATAGGCTATTTCTTTCAGGTGTGTGATAACTGCATCTGATTTTTTATCGGTGTGATGTTGAGTAACATTTCTTGACGTCTTGCTTTTTAAACTATTTTTAAAGAGATAATAAATTATATAGGCCGCTATTAAAAGGACAATAAAACGCGTCATCGCTTATGCTGCACCTTTAGGCTTTCTCAGCATAAACAAAAATAAGCCACCCAATACTAATACGGTTTGTGTTAAGATAATACTCTTGATCCATATCGCAAAACATTTCCATACCAATTCAGACCCACGAAACTGATCGATTGCATGGGAAACACTCCTAAAGGCGTAGATCGCAATTAATGAAATAAATAATGCCATACTCGTTATGATAAGTGCCTTTAGTTTTTGTTTCATGGTTATTATCTTCCAGATATCATGTTCATCAAATGGTAAAAATTATTTCGTAACAATTACCTTTTCAGGTTCTTCTTGTTTATTTACTGTTTCTCCATGTTTACCAGGCTCACCTGAATTAACATCAAAGAGCTTTTTATACTCTGCAACTGCTTCATCTATCATACCCTTTTCCTCATAGACATACGCTAAATTGTACCGGGCATTCATGTTCGTGGGATTAGTATTTACCGTCTTCCTAAATTCGTTTAAAGCCTCTTCTGTCATATTTTTACTTGAATACGCCAGCCCCAAATTAAAATGAGCCCTTGATGAAGCAGGATTTAATTCCAATAACTTTTTCCACAGAGAAATCGCTTCGTCATATAAACCCTCTTGCAAATAAACCATACCCAGCTTATCGTATGCTTCCAGGAAATTTGGATTTGATACAATTGCCTTATTAAACATAATGCCAGCCATATCGAGTAATCCTTTATCGGCATAAGCCTCACCTAATTTATAAAAGGCACGGGTGTTGCCAGGATTCATCTTTAGTATATTTTCGTATTCATGGATTGCTTCGTCGCTGAGGCCTTTCCCAAGATATGCATCTCCAAGATTTAGTCGCACGAGGACATTTGAAGGATCTTTGGTGAGAATTTCCTTATACAGGCGTATAGCATCGTCCAGCATTCCTTTCATAGCATAGGTATGCCCCAGATAACTAGAGGCCATCATATCATTGGGATCTTCGGCTAAGACCTTTTTGAATGACATTACCGCTTCATCTAAAAATCCCCGTACATATTGATTGTACCCCGTAATACTTCCAGGCGCTATTCCCTTATTCGCGGTTTGATATGACTTGGTTTTTTCATATACCCTTTTTTCTTCATTCGCTATGTCTAAATTTTTCTTTGCCTCCATGTCTTTGGGATTTATTTTCAGCGCCAAATTATGTTCTGCAATGGCCTCATCAAACATGTTCTTGCTTCGATACGCAAATCCCAGATTATCATGTGCCTTGGAATAATCGGGGTTGACCTTAATTGCTAATTTAAACGCCTCGATTGCGTCATCGAACATCTTTTGCTTACAATACGCCACACCCAGGTTGTTGTGGACTTCTGCAAAGTCGGGGTTAATTACGAGCGCCCGCTTAAACTGTATAATTGCTTCATCGAGCATATCTTTATTTACACATTTTGCACCGAGGTTATTAAACTGCATTGCTAAATGATATTGATCCGCTTTGCTGGCATAATCTTTTTTGTTTTGGGAAGCACAACCCAGGAAGCTCAATATAAGACATATTCCTATCAACGTTTTTTTCATCATCGTAGAGTCCTTCTAACGTGAAGTATTGTTGCCCTAGCAGCTTAAGTCTTTAATATATTGGTATAAATGTATATTGAATCTATATCAAAGTCAATAATAAAAAACATTTGTGATTTTGCTGTTTCTTCAGAGAATTGAGCAAAAAAAGAAACTCTTTGTTAAAATTATACAACGATGTCAAAGAGGAGGCTATTACGAGGAAGAAACTTGCAACCTATTTCAGTCATTTCCAGTAACTCTTTTACCCGAATTACTTCCACAAAAATTTTGTTTCCTTCGTGATCGTAATCCGGAGAAATAGCCAGGATACTTGCCTCTTCTTTTTTTTCAGGGAAAACAACCAGAATACTGCCTACAGCTATTTTTTTCTTTGCTTTTAATCGTAACCCACTTTTTGAAATATCAACAATAATCCCTGAAGATGCAGGTTTTTTGAGTTCATTTACTTTTTTAAACTTACACGTAAAGATATGATAAAAACGTTCTTGTCTCACTAAACCTGACAATTTGCCTGCAGCCTTGTTCAATTCTTTTTGGAGTTTTGTGCCGGAGCACTCTCGTTCTGCAATGAGGTCATCAATACAATTCCGAGCCTCACGAAGTTCATCCAGGGATAAATCCTCCAGGAGTTTCATTACCTTTTTTTTAGAAGGCATATCCGGTAGTTTTTTATTCCCCATAAGTATTTTTGCTCACCATCCCCTTCGACGTCACACATTAATTATCCATCAAAACAAAAAAGCACATCTTTTTTAGTGATCAGGCATGCACCAAATTCGATACCTTATCCTGCAATATATTTGTCACTTGAATTGTGTATTCCCGGTCCGTCCTTGACCTATCGAAAGTGAGAGGTTTACCAAAGGATATCTTGACGTATCTTTTCTCCGGGTTGGACAACCATCCGCGTTTTGGCATAAATTGATTACTGCCATAGATAGCCATTGGCACAACCCGCCTTCCGGATTTTAAAATAATCAATGAAATTCCCCTTTTGAATTCACCCAGTTTGCCATCCTCGCTTCTCGTTCCCTCGGGAAATACCACAAGAGATTTCTTTGATGATAGTTTTTTGATGGCTGTCAACAGGGTCGCGTAAGACTTTCTGTCATCGGTCCTTTGAATGGGGATGTGACCCGATGCAGTCATATATGCACCCAGGATTGGGACGTGGAAGACCGTATCCTTTGAGATAAAGCTAAAATTCCTGGGTATAAAGGCCAGAGAGAGTTTAATATCCATCATACTTTGATGATTTGAGATAAAGATGACAGGTTCATTTTCAGGTATGTTCTCTATGCCTTGAATTTCTACCTGCATACCCAGGAGTTTAAAAGCAATACGGCTAAAAAATCGTTCTATGGTATTAAATACGTTTTCTTTCTCCCGTGTATCGATGCTTAGGATTACTGCAGTCAAGGTAGAAAGCGTCCAAAGTGAGACGAACAATGTCCATGAATAGAGAGTAAACAGTGCTCGATAAAATGTGTGCATAATGCTATGCCTTGTCCCTCGTTTCACTCAGAATCATGCCTAAAGACACACAGGCCTTTGGTACATACAAGGAAATGAAAATGAAACACATCCAAAACTCTTCTCACTAAGAAATGATGTACATTTAGATTTTACTATACACGGATATTGTAACTTTAAATTTATGTTTTTCAACAATAAGATTTTGTTTGACAAATAGGAACTCAAGACATAACCTTAAATTTATTATGAAAAGGGATATTATTATGGCTTTACGGATAACCAGACTCATGAAGGAATTGTTTTTTAAATCAATCCACACCTTACGGGATTTAGCTGATTGCATTATTCTTCTCAACTGCAGAGATAATAAGTCACAAAACAGCCAGGGCATCATAACGTCATCCTTGCGGACGGTTTGTAAGGGTGCCATGGTAAATAGATTCTATGGGGGAATGGCGCTCTTGTTTTCCACAAGTCTGCTTCTCCTGCTTTTGGGTGCAATTGGAATTTTTGCGCTTTTACGCTTCCCCTTAGGCCTTGACATATTTTATATCAGCAGTCTTATTATCCTATGCCTTGTCTTTTTCAAGGTACTCCTGTTTCCCCTGTTTTCCTTATTAAATAAGGAAAAAATTGCACTCTTGATTGAACAAAAGTACCCCGCCCTAAATAATGGCCTCATCAGTTCGATACAATTGACTGCTGCCAAATCAAGCAGAAAGACAGCAGCATATTCTGAACACCTGATCTCAATGCTCATAGATGATACCGCAAATCGGCTAAAGTACTTAGACATCAACCAGGTAATTAATAAAGGATTTCTCCGATTAAGTTGCATAGCATTGATCACCTCCGTGTGCATCTTTGGTTTGGTTGGTTTATCCAAACGATCGTTCTTTCATAAGAATATACCACTTCTTTTTAGCTACTTAGGGGATGGAAAAGCCGTTGGTGAAACAGGACTTGTCCTTTCCTCTGGTCCAGTCATTGGAGATATTACAACGACCTACCGGTATCCCCTCTACTCAGGACTACAATCAAAGACGGTATATAACACCAGCGGGGATATCAGGGCATTAAAGGGTAGTGAAATACAGATGAGCGCCACCAGTAACCGAACCCTGTTATCTGCAGGCGTTGTCTTTAACAATTCAACGAAAATACCTTTTACCGTAGAAAATGGCAACACGATAAAGGGTGTTTTACCGTTGCTTGAAAGCGGTACGTATGTTTTCGAAACTACTGACACCCAAGGGAGGACTTTTCAGGATACGACACCACATACTATTCAGTTGGATTCTGACCAACCTCCCGAAATAGCTATCAACACACCGGCAAAAGATATCACGGTCAGTGAAAAGGATACGGTAGAGCTTAGGTTCTCAGCTAAAGACGACTTTGGTATGAGCGAGATTTCTCTTGTGTTTGAACAAGAAAATGAAAAAAAGACCAGAATGCTTAACACCTTTAGCAAAAAACAACTTCAGTATAGCGGCGCGTACTCATGGTCATTAAGCGAATTGCGTCTGCAACCGGATGATAAAATTGCGTACCATATAGAAGTAAAAGATAACGACACGATATCGGGTCCCAAGATCGGTAGTTCAAAGACGTATTATTTAGAAATATACAGCTCCCGGAAAAAGCATCAGGAGTTGGTTCAACTGCAAGAAGCACTCCTGCGAGAAACACTCCATATGTTATCTGACGATCTCACGAAGCGGATCGATGAGGAGAAATGCACATCAAAAGACTACTTGGTTATGACGCAAGACGGCATCCATGAACGTGCGGAAAGGATCATTGGCCTTTTTACCGATATTTTGGTAAGCATGCAGGAAGATACCATGGCTAATTATAGCGTATATTATTCCCTCGAAAATCTAAAAAACAAATTCCGCGACGTCACCGAGAAAAAGCGGACAGCTATTCGGCAGTCTGTTCTCAGCAGGACGGGAGATGATATTCCCACTTCATTATTGAATGAACTACAAAAAGTCCAGGATGACGAAGTGGCTGAGGTAGAAAATATTATCCTCTTCCTCAACGATCTCATAAAGAAGCAAAAGCTGGAGGAAGTCCTGGAGACGGGAAAAAACCTGATTCAATCCCAAAACAATATTGAAAAACTGCTCGACAAATTACGAGAGGGAGAAGATGCAAAACTTAACGAAAAGGTGCTTTCGGAACTCAAACGTATTGAGGAAGCTATACAGCAGATGATGGAGAAACTGATGAATATGGCACAGGGGGAGCATATGGATGAATTTTTAAATGCGGATGCCCTTAAACAGATAGAGCAGAATGATAGTATGAAAGAATTGAATGCCATGAAAGAAGCGTTCTCCAAGGGAGATTTGAATGCAGCCTTACAGGCTGCACAGCGACTGCTTTCTGCCCTTCAGGGGATGATGAACCCGATGAAATCTTCTGCGCAAAATCTTGCAGATTCATCCTATACAGATATGCTCAAGGACACAAATGAATTGTTAGACAAGATATCAGAATTGGAAAATAAAGAGAAGGCATTAACAGAAAACACCGACACCTTGAAGAGAGATATTCAAAAACGCACCTCAGAATTAGCGAATGAAACCCTCAAATCATTTTTTCAAAAGCAAGGGGAGCGATTAGCGGCAATCAAGCAGGATATTGATGAAACAAAGGGTATCTTGGCCAAAAATGAATTGTTGCAGGAATATTTGCGGGTTAATCGTGAACTAAAACGTATGTCAGAAGAAAGAAACATGATGGCAGGCCGGTTTAATGAATTGTTTGGGGGCGAAGAGGAGATGGGTTCGCATCAGGAAGACTTTGATAAAGTGACGGAGATGGCAAAGAAGAATGCGGAATTGAACCGGGCTATTAATAAAGATCCATTACAAAGGGATTATCTCAATATGTCCCGGGAACTGCCGCAGGCGGAAGAGACGGTCTCCCATCTTGAAGAGATGCTGAACGGGTGGGACGTAAAGGAATCGCTGAACCTGGCAAAAGAGTTGTCAAATAACTTAAATCAATGGAATAGTCGTATGCAACACACCCTGGAGCAAAAGAGGAGCGCCAAAAAAGAAGAGGTATCCAAAAAGGATCGTGAAGTGCCGGAAAGAGTCGAGGATGCTGCACAGCAAAACCAAAAGATCGTTAAGGATCTCGAGTCTATGATGCAGACCCTTGAAGAGCAGCAACTTGCCGGTTTGACGCAGGAAGATCAGGATACTTTACAGAAATATGCTGAAAAACAAAAAGAGCTGCAAGAAGAGGCCGATGACCTCACGGAGATGGCGGACGAGCTTTCTCAACAAAATCCATTTATGGATGAGAATGCAGATAACCAGCTTGACCTTGCATCAAAGTCTATGGAAGGGGCGGGCGAGAAGTTGGAAAAGCGCGATGTGCAGGGCGCACTGAGCGACGAGCGGGAGTCGCTGTACCGTCTTGCCGAAGCAAAAAAGGGCATGGAAATGGCAAAGGAGCGTATCGCAAAAGGGATGATGGGGAGCGGTATGCCCATGCCAAGACCTTTCCGTGGCCGGATGGATGAAGGTCAGATGGGCGCATCAACAGAAAAGGTTGAAATACCCTCAGAAGAGGCGTACAAGGTGCCCAAGGAATTCAGGGAGGACATTTTGAACGCCTTGAAAGAAGGATTGCCTGAAAAATACAAAGATCTGAACAAAGACTACTATCAGAGATTGGTGGATTAGATAGTCTCTAAGCAGTTACATTTTGTACCTCTTTAACCAACAGAAGTAGCGTAACCCTTTTTAACCGTTCGTGGTGAGATTGTCGAACCATCACGCCAAGGACTCATGACGAAGTCCCCTCTTTGTGAAGATGGATTCGGCGTAAAAAACAAAGACTTAATCCACCCTACTCATAACGTGATGTTCAGGAAATTCAAAGTGGCCGCCGAGTAGGCAAGGGGGAGTTTCACCCCCAAGCCCCTCACACAACCGTACGTGACAGTCTTCCGTCATACGGCTCGTGTTATTCTTGATACGTTTCAACAATATCCCATTTTCAAAAAGCATTTTCCAGAATTGATATGTTTTGAAACAACAATTTTAGCGCTGGCCTGACCACCAGAACTAAGTTTCTCAATTTCTTGCCAATTATTTTTCCATTCCTTTGTATCCATTGAATAATTCCGTGTATGGCTAACGACCAAGGCCTTCGACCGGAGCGCAGTGTGAGGTGATTTGCGCATCACAAAATGTACGGGTTCCCTTTCGGTTCCCGTCTCTTGTGCCGGAGGCTGCTGCGCGGAATATCTTTGCCTTTTCCTCATTTGGAAGTTCTAGGCTGTTTAAATAGTGCTCGGACGTTCCGCCTCTCTTCCATGCATCCACTGCCGTATCAATATATTTCTGCGTGAGCAAAGTGGAATCTGCGGCCTTTTTCTCTTCAAGCGCTTCAATAAGTGCAGCCCTCTCGTGAGCATTTTCTTTGTCTTGATTTTCTATACTTTTCGGATAATAGCGATGTGTTATGAACCAAGACAAAACCGCTGACAACGCTACGTGCAGTAGGTCGTATAGTACTGCATCCATCCCGACTTCAACAAAAGTACCTTAGTATGGGAATTCCTCCTTGTCCAGCAAATAATGGGAAATCTTCGGGTGAAATCTTGAAATGCGTGTTTTCAAAGAACAAACTATCGAACGTCTACTCTTTGGAATACTACCGCGAAGCGGTTTCGTTCAACTGCTATTAGTTCAACTGCTATTAGTTCGATATCGGTAATTTTGCCGATTACCTGGAAATCCATTGTTGGCATGAAATTCCTTTCAGCCACAAATTTCAAGCATGAGAACTCGCTTCAATATAGCATGAAAATTGAATAATGCAAACGCTGTTTTCAATCTTACCAACTATCGGAATCCGCGTAATCGGGGAAGCTGTCCGCTTAATTTTTTCGATACTCCCCAAACTCTACAAATCGTTCTGTTTTCACGTTGGCCTAACGCGAAGCGTGACTTGCGCGGCTAAAGGACTGAACGAAACAGAAAACCACTGGTCAGCGTCAAGTCGACGCTTTGGTTATGTGATTTTGCTCTATTAAAATCTAATAAAGGGAGGCGCAGAGTGCTTTGCGATTGTCAGTCGCATTGCGCTCTTACCACTATTCAATGGTAGCCTCAATAGAAACATGTTAACGCGTCCTTTTGCCATGTGGTAAATCAGTAAGGTTGACAACCTTAGCATGGCGTTAGGAGGTAAATAGCATTTTCACATTGAGTACTGCGCTCCCAGTCATTAGGTAAGCAAGTAGCTTACTCATAATTAACTCCTTTCTGCCTTTTAAGACAAAATAGGTTAATGACAGAGAGGCATACGCACCTCCCTTTATTAGATTTAATTGTTATCCATATAACCACACGCTGCACATGAACGAGGCGCACAGGACACTTTTTCGGTATATGGATGGTTTAAAGAAAGCAGATGGATTTTTAAGGCACGCCGACGTGCTTCATGCGCCTCGTCGGTGGGCTTGCCGTTATACATCCTTTATAAATCAGCACTCTCGACTTCAACCTCTTTATAATAAAACTCACACTTCGAGCAGTCTCTCAATATATCAGTGTATAGTTGCTCCCTTACAACTTGCTGCTTTTCCTGTTCTATTTCGATATCCGTCTTAGTTAAGGGTTTAATATTAGGATTACCAATTTCTTCTATATGTTGATTAAACCATTCAAGTGCTAGTCTATCTGCCTCATCTTCTTGTGCCTGTTTTTCAATAGGAGTCAAATTATCGAATTTTGGTGATTTATGTTTTTTTATTGCGTGAACAACTTCATGCAATACTACATAAATAAAGTATCGTACATCCGGTTGTCCCTCATTAGCATGCTGTTTCGGTAAAATTCTTTCTGACAATAGGATTACTTCTCGATTTTCACAGTAATGTCTTGCTACCCTGCATCCATCTATATCAGCGGTCGTTAAAAAAACAAGCTTTTCTTTATGTTCATCTAAAATATCTTGGGGTAAATAACATAATGCATTCTGAACCCATTGATTGTATTTATGGCCACAATTAAGCATTAGATTAAAGTAACTTCCTTTTCTAATGTACGACTCATATAGTTTATTTGGATCAGTCATAATTTAGAGAGATGTATAACATTCATTTTTATCTTTATTCTATGAATATTATCATTCTATGTTTTGCTAAATTAGCAGTCAAGCAAATCGGTAAAATTGAGTTGTAATATGCAAAAGAATGCAACGATTAAGCCTCCAGAGGGCGAAAACGAATGGAACCTTCTTGATGCACGGACACGGGAAGCCCTCAGGATCAGGCATGCGATGTCTCCGTCTCTTTCTCGTAGAACACAACCCCGACGCGCCGGATGTGGTCAGTTACATCAGGGTCGCTAATTTGCTGAAAGATGGACAGGTCGAAGGTGTATGGCAGGAGCAGGTCATCTATCTCGTCCATGATGAGGTAGAGAATTTCGAGCGTCAAATCCTCCCCTCCGAATAGCGTCAGGTCAATATCCGAACCGGTTTTGTAATTGCCTTTAGCGCGCGAACCATACAGCACTGCTTTTTCCACCTGCTGATATTTGGCAAACACGCCACAGATTTTTTGGATAGTTGTTTCTTTTAAGCCGAAGCGCAGAGTCATTCCTGATCCTCTTTCACTTTTTGCATGCGGGTGTGAAAATCTGAAAATTCGGCAAAGTAGGAATGTATGATCGCAGACACGATTGCCGTCGCGGTTTCTTCATTGTATGTATGCGAGGTCAGATTGCGGCTTTCGATCATTTTCATCCATGCTTCCCCATTTTCAATCAAGCCTGTTTTAAAGGCTTCGCGCGTTGCGTCTTTTGAACCATATAATTTTTTGACGCCACGCTCCTCCAGAAAATCTTTTAAAGTGTTCCACGCCATTTCATGAGTATATTCAAAAGCCTGGATCAGCCCTTGTTCTTCGAGTTTTGAAAGTTTACGTTGTTCTGACAGTTCGACGGCTTCCTTCAATTGGGCAAATGCCTTGCTGAAGTGGTTGAAACGTTGAATCCAGCGGACGTCTTGTGTGGTCATTGGTAGCCTCCATAAAACGCCTTGTACAGCTTCTTATCTTCTTCGCTGACATTAAACATTGCATCGTCAATCTCCGAGAGATTCACGTACAACTGGTTCTTGTCCAGCAATTCTGCCAGCAGGCGTTTTTGCTTTTCGAGAGTGTAAAATGAAAATTGAAAAGATGATAAGAAATTGTTTATTCTTTGAAAAGGATGATAATACTAAAATAAAGAAGAATGCAAGCTTTTTTCGTTTTTTTACGGGGAAAGAGTGGGGGTGTATCTTTCCTGGTTATCCGAGAATTGATGTTTTAGCAAATTCCTGTGTCATAATTTGTACTAATTTTATGCTAAAATCAACACAAAAGGATAGGATTAATTGAAATGAATAGAATTGATATGATGCCAACAATACCTTAATTTTCAAGGCAAAACAGGAAACCAGCCCAATATCAAGGACTTAAGAATAAAATTTGTTTGCTAAAGACGCACTTACATATTACATTAAAAACATGAAAATTGCACTGGCACAGATTAATCAAACAATAGGCGACTTTCAAAGAAATACCGAAAAAATCTGCTCGTACCTTGAACGTGCCAGGAATCAAAACGCTGATCTTATCGTTTTTCCGGAATTAGCCGTTACGGGTTATCCTCCAAAGGATTTTCTCGATATTCCGTCGTTTATAGATGCGAATCTAAAAGCCCTTAACCAGGTAGCCAATCACGTATCAGGTATTTCTGCCATCGTAGGCTTCGTCGATAGAAACAAACGACGTCATGGCAAGCTTGTCCATAATGCGGCAGCATTCATTCAGGACCAAAAGATTATTTCTATCCATCACAAGTCACTCCTGCCGACATACGATGTCTTTGATGAATGCCGTTACTTTGAACCAGCACATGTCATTTCACCGGTAAAATTTATGGGCTGCACGCTGGGCATATCTATCTGTGAAGATATATGGAACGATGAAGAATTTTGGACACGTCCCTTGTATGAGATAGACCCGATCGAAAACCTGATCTCTCAAGGGGCAGATGTCATGATCAATATCTCTTCGTCTCCCTTTGCCGTAGGAAAACATGATAAGATCAGATTGCGTATGCTCATACACGATGCTATGAAATATAAAGTGCCCTTTGTCTATGTAAATCAGGTGGGGGGCAATGACGACCTCGTCTTCGACGGAAACAGTGTGGTAATAAATGCCCAAGGCAACCTTATTGCACAGGCTGCCACCTTTGAAGAGGACTTGATGGTGGTCGATATAAAAAACCCATCGGTACAAATTCAACCCAATACCTATTCCGATATCGAAACGGTACATATGGCCTTAATTGCAGGGCTTCGGGATTATGTGACAAAGTGCGGTTTTAAGAAAGTGGTTATTGGTCTCAGCGGGGGTATCGATTCTGCCTTAACTGCTGCAATAGCTGTAGAATCCCTGGGCAATCAGAATGTCATTGGGGTACTCATGCCATCCCGACTTTCGTCACAGGGGAGTATCGACGACGCCATAAAACTTTCACAGAACCTTGGTATTGTATATAAAGTCATACCCATTCAGGATGTATTTGTAACGTATCAGAAAACCCTGGAGAGCGAATTCAAAGGGAGTCCCTTCGATATTACTGAAGAAAATCTCCAGGCACGTATCCGTGGCAATATCCTCATGGCGCTTTCTAATAAGTATGGATACCTTGTCCTAACAACGGGAAACAAGTCTGAACTTGCCGTAGGCTATTGTACCCTGTACGGTGATATGAGTGGTGGATTGGCCTTGATCTCAGACGTTCCAAAAACGATGGTTTATGAACTGGCGAGGCATATAAACCGGGGAAAAGAGATCATCCCTCAGAATTCTATCACCAAGCCCCCTTCTGCTGAATTGAGACCGAATCAATTTGATCTGGACAGCTTACCTCCTTACGATGTACTGGATGGTATCTTGAAGGCATATGTGGAAGATGCCAGGGGCATTGATGAAATTATTCGGATGGGGTTTGATGAAAAGCTGGTCCGTGAAATCATAAGAAAGGTACGCAGAAATGAATACAAGAGACGACAAGCTGCCCCGGGTATCAAGGTAACTTCCAAGGCATTT
>JAUQXU010000068.1 GCA_030837935.1 Candidatus Brocadia sp. | reverse complement strand
CCTTCCCAATGGGAGCCTTGTACGTTACAAACCCCTGGCTTACGGTAAAATCATCGTCATCAACCCTGCCATCACTCGGTATGAATGTTAATCTTTGTGCAATTTCACCATAGTTTGTCGTAAATCCAAAACCGACGGGGTCTTTTTCTGTAGATGGTTTGAAAACGGAGATTTCAATATTATCTAAGGTAAATGAGTTGTTTTCCCTGTCGAACGACCTTACATCTACCCAGTCCCCCTCCGCCGCATCGCGAGTAAAACCACCGGCAGAACCCCGCTGATCATCCGGTTTTGAAAAATTATAACTATAATACGTATCAATAAAACCAGTTATTTCCACACTCTTAAAAAAACTCGCCAGCTTGCCTTCATCTTCTAAGGGCGTTACTGCTAGTGCGCCTTCTTGCGCAAAAGCCGGCGCAGCGAAACCCACCATTGCGCCACACAGTATACCTGCTAACCCCAAATTATATAAATTCTTCATCAAAATTTTCCTCCTTTTCTTTAAAGGATCTGCATTTAAATCCACGAGCTTATCCAAGGAATAAATAAACAAATCGTTTGCTTTTAAATTATATCCATCCCTCCTTTCTTGGTAATTGAATTAGAATATTTAGCAAAAACAATACCGCGTTAAGCACCACTGAAATATTTATTGTTATTGAATTATGCTATAAACAAAAACAGCACTTATGTTGTTTTTTGATAAAGGCTTAGAATGCCAAATGCTTTTGGGCGAGATAAAAAACACAGAAATTCAGCTCTATAAAATCCTAAAAATACAACCTGAGCTAGTTTTCTACTGCCTGAAATTTAACAGTAGATTGGATGATATGATGCAATCATTTATCGTGTAAGGCATTCCACAACTGATGTATTTTATATTTACAAAAGTTTATGTCAACAAAAATCTTAAAATATATCATGCCGTGACAAGGACTTACTAATCAGGAATCATTTTTTCTTGACCTTGAAAACTTTTGGAGTATAATCACCCATTCTAAATTTATCCGGAGTAGATATACGCTGTATACTTTAATTCAATTTTAGGAGGTAGAATAATGTCTTTGGACCCCACCAAACACGCGGACTGGGAAATAGCAGAAGATTCTGAAGCCAGAATGAAAACAGTATATCAGTTGGCCGAAGAATTAGGCCTGCAAAAGGAAGAATTACTTCCGCATGGGCACTACGTCGCAAAGGTTGATTTTAATAAGGTTTTGAAACGGGTCGAGAAAAAGCCTGATGGGAAATTTATTGATGTAACCGCAATAACCCCAACCCCCCTCGGCGAGGGAAAATCTACCACCACGATGGGCCTGGTACAGGGCTTAGGAAAAAGAAAGAAAAATGTCGTCGGGGCCATTCGCCAACCATCGGGTGGGCCAACAATGAATATCAAAGGTTCTGCCGCGGGCGGTGGTCTTTCCCAATGCATTCCCTTAACTCCGTTTTCGCTTGGGTTGACGGGCGATATTAACGCCATTATGAATGCACATAACCTTGCTATGGTCGCCATTACATCCAGAATACAGCACGAATTTAATTACGACGATGAAAGGCTTGCAAAAAGTAATTTAAAACGACTCGATATTGACCCCGACAAAATCGAACTGAAGTGGATTATGGACTTTTGCGCCCAGGCGCTGAGGAAGATAATAATCGGCATTGGCGGCAGGATGGATGGTTTTATGATGGAGTCTGGGTTCGCCATAGCTGTATCTTCCGAGCTGATGGCAATTCTTTCGGTGGCGAAGGACTTAAAAGATATGAGGGAACGGATAGGCAGAATGGTTGTTGCCTACGACAAAAAAGGCAAACCAATAACTACGAGCGACCTTGAAGTGGCCGGCGCTATGACTGCATGGATGGTGGAAGCTATTAATCCGAATCTGATGCAAACTATTGAAGGGCAACCGGTATTTGTACATGCAGGGCCTTTTGCCAACATTGCTATTGGCCAATCATCGATTATTGCCGATAGACTGGGCTTGAAATTAGGCGATTATCATGTCACCGAATCGGGGTTTGGGGCAGATATCGGATTTGAAAAATTCTGGAACTTAAAATGCCGTTATTCAGGACACCGTCCCAATGCAGCGGTAATTGTTACCACTATCCGTGGGATGAAATGTCATGGCGGCGCTCCCATTCCGGTACCCGGACGTCCTTTGGATCCATGTTATAAAGAAGAAAACGTGGAGTGGGTAGAAAAGGGCACGGAAAATCTTGTTCATCATATTAACACGGTAAAGAAGGCCGGTATTAACCCTGTTGTTTGTATCAATCACTTCCATACGGATACAGATGCTGAAGTTAAAGCAATCCGCAGGCTGGCTGAAAAAGCAGGAGCCCGTGTTGCCCTGTCCCAGCATTGGTTAAAAGGAGGCGATGGCGCCGTAGAGTTGGCCGATGCCGTAATTGATGCATGCAACCAGCCTAATAATTTTAAATTCCTCTATGAATTAAACGTCCCTTTAAGGACACGTATTGAAATGATTGCGGAACAGGTCTATGGTGCAGACGGCGTTGATTTTACTCCGGAGGCTTTAATAAAAATAAAAGCGCTGGAAAATGATCCCGACATTTCAAAAATGGGGACTTGCATGGTGAAAACCCATCTTTCTATTACAGATAATCCAAATTTAAAAGGTGTTCCAAAGAATTGGAGATTACGTATTAAGGATGTATTGACCTTCAAGGGAGCGGGGTTTGTGGTGCCCATGGCGGGCGATATTAAACTCATGCCGGGAACAAGCTCCGATCCTGCATTCAGGCGTGTGGATGTTGATGTAAACACAGGAAAGGTAAAGGGGGTTTTCTAACCCTGGTTCGTTATAATACGTGTAATCAGTAAACGCAAAAGCTGTCGCTCATAAAAGGCTGTTGAACAAAAATAGCTCAACAGCCTTCTTTTTTCGTTCTAAGACATTGCCTTGACATACATATCTATATTTGCTTAGAATGATCAGATTGTATTTTATATAGGAATTCAAATTTGAAATTTTTTATCAGGAAGTATATAAAACCGGAATGGCGGTTTGAATTGTTGCAGGGTTTTCAAATAACGTGTCACTTTGTTTTCTATAAATTAAATAAATGCAAAAGGCATAATTAATTATGAGCTTTCTAACTAAAATATTTGGAACATCGAACGAGAGGCTAATCAAGAAGATACAGCCTATGGTTGAATTTATCAATTCTCTCGAACCGAAGATGATGTCATTGACGGATGCTGAACTCCGCCAAAAAACAGACGAGTTTAAAGAAAGATTATCAGGGGGAGAGACTATGGACGAGCTCCTTTCTGAGGCGTTTGCTACTGTGAGGGAAGCGAGCCGAAGGGTGCTTTTAGCCCCGAACCCCGATAGCCCCAATCGCACGATGCGGCATTTTGATGTCCAGCTCATTGGTGGTATTGTTTTACATCAGGGAAAGATTGCTGAAATGGCGACTGGTGAAGGCAAGACGCTGGTTGCTACCTTACCCGCCTACCTGAATGCCCTGTCAGGGAAAGGTGTTCACATTGTTACCGTCAATGATTATTTGGCAAGGCGTGATAAGGATTGGATGAGCCCCTTGTATGAATTTTTGGGGTTAAAAGCCGGAGCCATTCAATCAAACCAATCATACGAAGATAAGAAGGCGGCTTATTTATGCGATATTACGTACGGGACAAATAACGAATTTGGTTTTGATTATCTCCGTGACAACATGAGAGTACGGACCGAAGAACAAGTCCAGATTAGCCGCGGTCTGAATTACTCCATTGTGGATGAAGTGGATAGTATCCTGATTGACGAGGCGCGTACCCCCTTGATTATCTCCGGTCCTGCAGAAGAATCTACAGAAAAATATTATATAGCGGATAAAGTCGCCAGGCGTTTGAAAGCGGGAAAACACTTTGAAATAAAAGAAAAGGAACGCATGGCGCATCTTACTGAAGAGGGCATTGAAGAAGTAGAGAAACAGCTGAACGTTGACAGTATTTACACTGATAGGAATATGGAGTGGCCTCACTATATAGAACAAGCGCTTCGTGCCCACCACCTGTTTAAGAACGATAAGGATTATATCGTCAAGGGCGGTGAGGTAGTCATTGTGGATGAATTTACGGGGCGCCTGATGGAGGGTCGTGTATGGAGTGATGGTCTGCATCAGGCTGTTCAGGCAAAGGAACATCAGCGTATCAAAGAAGAAAATCAGACTCTTGCGACGATCACTCTTCAGAATTTCTTCCGATTATATAAAAAACTTGCCGGAATGACAGGCACGGCAATGACGGAGGCTGCAGAATTCGACAAAATCTATAAACTAGAAGTTGTTACGATTCCCACCAATAAACCCATGAGTCGCACAAATTTTCCGGACCGCGTTTATCGAACCGAAAAGGAAAAGTTTGATGCCATCATAAAAGAGATTGTAGAGGTGCACAAAACAGGCAGGCCAACACTGGTTGGAACGGTTTCTATTGAAAAATCAGAATTGCTCAGCGAGAAAT
>JAUQXU010000067.1 GCA_030837935.1 Candidatus Brocadia sp. | reverse complement strand
TTTATTGAAAAATATTGTACCTACGAGGCAAAGTCGCTGAATACAAAGATTACCTATCATGATCCTTGTCACCTGTATTGGGGACAAAATATCTCAAAACAGCCTAGGGATATTTTGAGACGTTCTTCCGACTTCCAGGAGATGGAAAACCCGGAGCGATGCTGCGGTGGTGGTGGGGTATTTAACTTATTACACTACGACCTTTCCAGGAAGATCGGTGGGTACAAGGCAAAGGCCATAGAGAAAAGCGGTGCCGATGTCGTGGCAACGGGTTGCCCCGGATGTCGGCTGCAAATCGAAGATCTCCTTGCAGCAAAGGGCTCTGCAGTTAAATGCACACACACGATACAAGTACTACGAGACGCGCTGCTATTGCCCCGCTGATATCTTAGAAGAAGTACGCATGAAAAGAGGATAAAGAAATTTTTATTCCTCAGCGTTACCTTCTAAATCATACGTCCAGGAATAATCGTGAGTGGCGTCGAAGATTACTTTTGTAAATCCTGTATTTTTAAGCGCGGGGAGAAAACCTGTACCATTAACTACCCGATACACGAGAGGACGCGACCAAAACAGATACTCCAATCGTAAAATCGTCTCTTCTGCCCCCTCTAATTGCACAAGCACATACATGTCTTTACCTACAAAATACCTCTCAAGTTTCCCTGCAACCTCTTCGCGCTGCTTTTTCAGATGTTTTTGGGTTAAGACTGCCGATATCCTTTCCATTTCTGTCTCTCTCCGCTTTAGTTCATCCATTAACCTTTGTGCTTCAGCATATTCCGGAGAATCATCTTTAATGGCCTCTAAATGTATTCTTGTATCATAAACCCTTCCCCACGAAGTTTTTGTCGGTTCTTCATCCGGTTTGTATCCATCCAGTAACGCCTTTCTTGCTTCAATAAGATGGTTGTAGGAAGTTGATTCCCCCGGCTTAATTTCATAAACAGATGGAGGCTGTTTGGCATTTTTTGTACTCCATATAACCATGACAAAAAGAATACTTACACCAATAATAAACGAGACGATTGTCCACCATCTTTTGTACGGGGGTTTTGATGGATACATATTTTTAGTCCGTTTAAATTGGACACGGACAAACAAGTTTGTCCATGCCACCCTTTAGTATTAAAATTCCTATACATGTACATAGTATTCATTATTTAGTCTGATGTACTCGCCCCGCGAGTTTGCAGAAATGGTAAAAGCAGAAATATTCCCATGCAAATGGCCCAAATCCCAGGAAACCAGCCACCGGCATCTCAAAGATCTTTACGTCCTTCATAAAAGGTGCTGTATACACCCATTTTGATGCAGCCCAGTAATTCCAGAACTCCCACAGGAAACCGCACATGTAGCCTGCCACGAAGAGGCTCAATATGCGCGAAAGCCTGCCCTCTTCTAAATCTTTCAATAGCGAATCCCCTTTACTACAATATACGATGGGATCGAATATCATGACGTATCCCGTCCAGACCAGCCCAAAGAGATAACGGGCATAGTCTCTGCTGATAAGTAATGGCACCATGATAAAAAAGAATCCGAGGACAATACTGCTGTATATGATCCTGTTTGAAACACGGAGATTGGCAATCCGGAATCGATCAAAAAATTGCAGGGTTTCGAGGAGTTCCGTCGTCTGAAACATTCCCGGCATGATCATGGCAAATGCCAGTCCCATCCCGATGCAGAGTTCAATCCTGTTTTTTGGTAAGTCTTGATATTCCCAGTTTACCAGGTGGAGGTTGTAAAATTCAAATAGCAGCCAGAATGCGATGGACAAGGGCATCTGGATGTAAAATTCCCGTCGCCGGTTACAGAGGAGTGAATTCCCCTTGAGCCTGAAGATAACCGCATCTAAAAACATTACATATCCTACCAAGCACAAAGGGGTTGCCCAAACGCTGATTTTATAGACAAAGGGAATGCGGTGCTGGAGGAGTAAGCAGCACTCTACAAAACAAATTACTCCGATACCCAGCCAACCGTGGTATTTAAATGTGAAGGATGTGTTTTTCATGGAATAATTGTTGTGAAAGGTTAAAAAATCATACCTGAATAAAAATAATGATTCAAGATATTTTACATCTTTCGCAAGAGTTCACCACAGGGCGCAGAGGACGCGGAGAAAAAAAATAAATAGAGATTTTTTTGTTTGATATAAAATACTATGGTATAGTGTGTAAATAAGAATGTAGCCTGCGTTGAGTATGAAATCAAGATAGCCTCATATTAAAAGAGCCTGGACAAAAATTGATTTTTGCATACTACATGTAGAGCGAAGAGCCTCTTCGCTCTACAAAACTTCTTGCAAATCTTATGGAAGACAACAAAATATACTACCGACGCAATCTTCCCCATTACCAACCAACTGGTGCAACATTTTTCATAACGTTCCGATTGGCAGGATCGCTACCCGATGAAGTTATAGTACGTTTAAAAGAAGAACAAATGCAGAATGAGAAATTGCTCCTGAAAATCAAAGACGAGAACCTGAGAAAGATGAAAATTGCTGATCAGCATAAACAATACTTCAACAATTTTGATAAAATGCTGGACAAGGCTGTAAATGGAAAGGATTGGTTGAAAGATGAAAGAGTAGCTAAAATAATTGCAGAGGCAATGCATTTTCGCGATAAAGAAGTATATGATTTGTTTGCTTACTGCATTATGCCTAACCATGTGCATGTCGTTTTCACTGTAGAGCGAAGTGGCACTTCGCTCTACAAATATTCGGACGAGATATATTAGTTTTTTGATAACCCAAACAAAGAGGATGCAAATGCAGTACATCAATAGGTATTATTTCAAGAATACGGTTCTTCGGAAATATGTTGTATGGTATTTTGTCATTTTTATTCTGGCCTTTGTTTCACATGCCCGTGCCGACGATACAGAAATTGCCTCCCTGTTTACTCCATTTGTCCCAGAAAATGAAGTAGCGGTTAATGCGGCAATTCCTGATAGGTACCAGGAGATCATTGTTAACTCTGCGCTTTTGAAAACCGAACGTGAGGAATATAGCAAAGTACACATTGATTTTCTGGATCAAAGCATTACCGCAAAACGCACAAAATTCCTTTTCGGGCCGCACGGAAGCATTACATGGATTGGAAAGTTAGAAAATGTAACCGGGTCAGTGCTCATGGCAATTTGTGGCAATACCCTCTTTGGCACTATCGAACTGGAAAACGATATTTACAAGATAGAACCTGTTCGGGGAACAAATGCCCACCGAATTTTCAAGCTCGATCACAACAAAGAAGTACCCATTGATAACGGCGGACTGCTTCCTCCGGAATACCAATTGCCTGAAGAAAAAGGCATTATTCCCATCATCCCAAAAGGTGCTGATGATGGTACTGTTTTTGATGTGCTTGTCCTGTACACAAAAGGCTTTGCAGAGATGTATCCAGGAGACGAACTTTACGCACAGATCAGTTATCTCGCAGGTGTGGCAAATACCTGCTATGGCAACAGTGCGGTAAATCTTAACGCACGGGTTGTTGAGCTTCAGGAGGTTGATTATACAGACGATGGAAAGCTGGCTGATGCCCTCAATGATTTGACATTCGGAAAGGGCATCTTTTCTGATATACCAGCCTTACGGAATCAATCGGGTGCTGACCTCGTTACCCTATTGAGGGTCTTTAATAATACGAACGATGTGTGCGGTCTTGCGTGGCAGATGGCATCGCTTAGCAGCTCCTTTGAAAGGTATGCCTATTCCGTGGTTCAGGTGGGCAGAATTAGTTTTGGGGGTGGTTTTAAGTTTTGTACAGACCAGACCCTTGCCCATGAAATGGGACATAACATGGGCTGCGCCCATGAGGACGGAAGCGGTGCCGTGTTCAATCATTCAAAGGGACACGTGTTTTCACCCTATATGTCGGTTATGGCCATTAGTGGTGGGACGAGGATTAGCCATTTTTCTAATCCGGACGTGTCTTATTTGGGACTTGTTACTGGTACAAACGGTGCTGATAACGCGCGCTCAATAACTAAAGTCAAATTGACCGTTTCCCAGTTTAGGGATTCGAAATGCCTGGGGTCGATAACTGCGACTCCTGATAAACTGTCCCTGAATCAAGAGGAGAGCAGCGAAGTGATAATTACCGTGACAGGTGAGTACGATTATCCGGTTGAAGGCGAAGAGGTAAAGGCAAAGGTCAATAAGGAAGGGAAGAAACGTATATCAGTTTCACCGTCCAGTGGTATCACAGATTCCAATGGACAAGCCATATTTACAATAACTGCTGGGAAGAAGAAAGGGAATGCAAAGGTCAAATTTCAGGCAGGCTGCCTGAAGAAATCGGTAACGGTAAAGGTTAAGTAAAATAATACTATAGTACTTTAGACAGAAAGAGTTGATGGGGAAGCCATTATCGTGTTATTACCTTGTTTTTTATTGAAATAGGTTTGTAATTTTTTCAGTATAACATCTGAACGGTGTCGCAGGCAACAGCCTGTCCAAACAAGTGATTTGT
>JAUQXU010000066.1 GCA_030837935.1 Candidatus Brocadia sp. | reverse complement strand
ATAAATGAAACTAGCTGGGAAGTATTTAGTAGTTTATTCTTTAAAGACACCGAATAACTGAGATTCGTAATTTCCTTGGCAGTTATTGCAAACGTAATAAATAAATTTACATACTATTAGAGAATGTCATTCCCACGAAAGTGGGAATCCGGGAAATAAAGTGAAAGCATAGATTCTTGCTTTTGCAGAAATGACACCTTACTATAAGGCTGGTTCAATCGAAGACGATTGAACCAGCGAAAAAAAACGATGTGGTAGAGACAGGTTTCAAACCTGTCTCTACAGAGTGTCTTGGTGGTGTAAGAAAGTTGCCGAAATCCTGATTTTAAGTTTATGCAAGTCTCTATCTTAAGAATCATTTTAAGTTGGCGGATGCTGGTTACGTTCTTTTTGGGCGTAAGCTCCGGTATACCTCTCTTAGTCACAGGTTCCACGCTTCAGGCGTGGATGACCGATGAAAAGATAGACCTTGCGGTGATTGGGATGTTTTCCCTGGTAGGACTTCCTTACACGGTCAAGTTCCTCTGGGCACCTGTCCTGGATAGATATGTGCCTCCGTTTCTGGGCCGACGACGTGGATGGATGCTGATCTCCCAAATACTTCTTATGCTGGCTATTGGAGCCTTTTCTTTGATGCGGCCTGCAGAATCACCCTGGATTGTAGGCTTTCTTGCGGTGCTTGTTTCTTTTTTTAGCGCGAGCCAGGATATTGTCGTTGATGCTTATCGGCGTGAGCTTTTAAGGGATGAAGAATTGGGCCTCGGTTCTTCTCTGGCCGTTAACGGCTATCGCATGGGGATGCTCTTTTCAGGGGCATTTGCCCTATTTTTAGCCGACCTCATTCCATGGAATTACGTTTATCTGCTGCTCGCAGCCTCCCTCCTCATAGGTATTATCACAACATGCCTGGCGCCAGGCGCTGAAGGGCAGGTGACTCCTCCAAAATCCCTTCGCGAAGCGGTTATAGAACCATTTATTGATTATTTCAAGAGGATGGGGGCATTTGAAATATTGGCTTTTATCCTCCTTTATAAAATTGGCGATGTCATGGCGAACAGCATGACAACCCCTTTCATTCTAAAGATGGGATTTACCAAGACGGAATTGGCAGCCGTTGTAAAGACCTTTGGGATATTTGCCACGATTGCAGGCGGCCTTGCTGGTGGTATTCTCTTAATAAAGCTCGGGCTTTGCAAAGGTCTCTGTATCTTTGGAATCCTTCAGGCAGTTTCGACCCTTTCTTTTTCGGCGCTTGCTTCCGTGGGGGCATATCATTCTGTACTGGCAGCCACGGTCACCTTTGAAAACTTAACCAGCGGCATGGGAACCGCCGCCTTTACGGCCTTTATGGCGAGCCTCTGCAATAAGAGGTTTACCGCCACGCAATATGCCCTTCTGAGCAGTCTCATGGGCATTCCACGGGTGATTGTTGCTTCACCAACCGGGTTTTTGGCTGAAAGAATAGGATGGGTTCATTTTTTCATTTTTTGCACTTTAGCTGCTATTCCAGGACTCGTTTTTCTTTTTCGTTATAAATCCTGGCAGGGAGAATCCCCTCCTTTTAAAGAAACAGCTGCATCCCCTGGATGTGATGAATTTTCAATGAATTCTTAGCCAATTTATTAAGCAGGTTTTTGGAATGGAGTAGCATGGACAAACTTTGTTTGTCCATGCATGACTTGAACTATGTTTCGTTTTTATCCGCGGTTATGCCGTGTTACCTTTAATTCGGAGGCCAGTAAATGAAAAAATGTTTTTTTACTCCTATTCTTTTCTGTCCAATTCTTTTTCCGTTGTTTATTTCTGATTCTATAGCACAAGAAAAACAAGTATCCATTACCATTTATCAGAACAATCTCGGCCTAGTTCGCGACGTCCGAGAAATGGAGTTAAATGCGGGAGAACAGGAAATTCGTTTTACGGATGTTGCATCTTTAATTGACCCAACGTCTGTTCATTTTAAATCGCTCACTGCGCCAGATCAGGTAGGCATTCTCGAGCAAAACTATGAATATGATTTAGTGAATGCTGAAAAGATATTGCAGAAATATATTGATCAACCCATCCAACTCTTTACGAAAAAGGAAAAGATTTTCGAAGGGAAATTACTCAGTGTCAGTGGAAATGTAGTCCTGGAGAAAAAAGACGGTGGAGTTCAATCGATCGCAGTGGCAAATATTCAGAATATGGACTTTCCCAAACTGCCGGCGGGTCTCATTACCAAACCGACGCTGGTTTGGCTCCTTTCGAACGAAAAAACCGGCAAACACACGATGGAAACGAGTTATTTAACGGACGGAATCGGCTGGCATGCAGAATACGTTGCATTGGTGAGCCAGGATGAAACAAGCCTGAATTTGTCTGCCTGGGTTTCCGTGAATAATCAATCGGGCACAGATTATGAGAACGCCAAACTCAAACTGATAGCAGGTGATGTTCACCGGATAACGCCGCCTCCGCAACCCTATGTTGGTTACGAAGAGCGGGTAATGGCAAAGGCCGCTCCGGTTCGGCAATTTGAGGAAAAGGCCTTTTTTGAGTATCATCTCTATACCCTCCAGCGCGCTGCAACGATCAAAAACAACCAAATCAAACAACTTTCGCTCTTCCCAACGGCAACGACACCGGTGAAAAAGATCTATGAGTATGACGGGTCAAAAAGCGAAAAGAAAGTTAACGTTAAATTGGAATTGGTAAATTCAGAAAAAAATGGGCTGGGATTACCTATCCCTGCCGGGAAAGTGCGGGTTTATAAATCAGATGAGGACCAATCGCAGGTGTATCTTGGAGAGGATCAGATTGATCACACAGCGAAAGACGAAAAAATTCGATTATATGTAGGCGATGCATTTGACGTCGTTGGTGAACGAAAGCAAATTAATTATAAGCAATTAAGCGATCGTGCACGGGAAGAGACCTGGGAAATCAAATTGCGCAATCATAAAAAAGAAGATATTGAAGTTCTCGTAACAGAACAGCTCTGGGGTGATTGGGAAATCCGCGAGTCTTCGCATACATATAATAAAAAAGATGCCCATACCATCGAATTCTTAATTGCATTGAAAAAAGATACAGAGGTAACGGTGAAATATACGGTGTTGTATCGTTGGTAATGTATCATGATCACGATCTTTAAAAGCACGAATAACAGGCTGGAGGCCATTGGCTCGCCATCGGAAGGAAGCTGGGTTAGCGTAGTGGATCCTGGTGCGCAGGAGGTTGCACAGGTCGAAGGATGGGGCATTCCTCCTGACTTTGTAACCCATTCCCTGGACATGAACGAGCGTGCCCGCACGGAAAGAAATAACGGTATCATCTTTATTGTGGTCCGCCTGCCTTATGCTCAGGGCAAAAAGACGCCTACTCCCTATATTACCGTGCCCGTTGGAATTATCCTGACCGATACACTCATCGTAACAATCTGCAGAAAAGAGACAAGCGTCATCCAGGAATTTGCCACCGGTCAGGTGCACGGACTATCTACGGTTAAAAAAAATCGATTTGTCCTGCAATTGCTCCTCCACACCGCCGACCAATACCTGAATTATTTGCGGGATATAGATACCTCTGTTGACGCGCTTGAAGAGAGATTGCATCACTCACTGCAAAATAAAGAGGTTCGGGAGTTGTTAAAATATCAGAAGAGCCTGGTCTATTTTACCACTGCTTTAAAGTCGAACGAACTCATGTTGGAGCGTCTGCAAAAAACCCAGTTATTCCAGGCTTATCCCGAAGATGTGGACCTGCTTGACGATGTGCTCATCGAGATCCGTCAGGCAATCGATGTAACCGGTATTTCAGAAAACATCCTGAGCCAGATGATGGATGCATTTGCGTCTATCATCTCTAATAATTTGAACGTAGTCATGAAGTTTCTAACCTCCATGACGATTGTAATCAGTCTGCCTACCCTGATCGCCAGTCTATACGGCATGAACGTCCGCCTCCCCGGACAAGAGCACCCTTATGCATTCTCCCTAACGTTAGTTATTTCTCTGATAACGTCTTTGGCCGTGGTAATCATTTTTTGGAAGAAGAACTGGCTGTAAGGTGAAAGTTTTCATTTTACATTTTTATCATCTTTGGTATATTTTCCTAACCCGAACGAGTCGGAAGAGACAAAATCCGAAGCACGAAACTTGTGAGTCAACCCTGTCAGGGTTTTAAACCCTGACAGGGTTAACCTTGTTCATAATTTTTGCTAACAATATCAAAATATTTTTGAGAAGATACTAATAAACCTGACATCATAATAACGTGCATTTAATTTTTACAGGAAAGTTATAACGTGATTGAGATAAAACCTATAACCGGAACAATCGATGCAATAGTTACAGTTCCTGGCTCGAAGAGCTATACAAACCGTGCACTCATCACGGCGGCATTAGCCAATGGACAATCCATGATTACCAATGCCCTTTTTAGCGACGATACCAAATATATGGCATCCGGTTTAAATATCTTAGGAATACCCATCGAGGAACAACAAGATGCCAACAGGTTTGTTGTACACGGGAAAGGGGGTATTATTCCTGTAAACCAGGCGAATTTGTTTATCGGGAATGCAGGGACTGCGATGCGGTTTTTAACGGCCATGCTGACCCTGGGTAACGGAGTTTATGAGATAGATGGTGTTATGCGTATGCGGCAAAGACCTATACAGGATTTACTTGACGGCTTAAGACAGCTTGGTGCGGGTGTTGTGTCTAAAAACAATAATGGTTGTCCACCCGTAGTAATTCAAGGGAAGGGATTAAACGGTGGATTAGCCGTTGTAAAGGGAGACTTGAGCAGCCAGTATTTTAGCGCCTTGCTGATGACTGCCCCTTACGCAAAGAATGACGTAGTCATAGAAGTAAAGGGAAATTTGGTTTCAAAACGGTATGTGGATATGACTATGGCGCTCATGCATCAGTTTGGTGTAATGGTTGAAAACAATAACTACAAAACGTTCTTCGTGAAATCCGGACAGCGATATAAGGCGATACATTATGAAGTTGAGGGGGACGCATCTGCCGCCTCTTATTTTTTCGCTGCGGCTGCCATTACCAGCGGAAAGGTAAGAATCGTGGGTATCGGAAGTAATTCCTTGCAGGGAGACATTCATTTTGTCGATGTTTTGAAAAATATGGGTTGTGACGTCACTATAGGGGGGAATTGGATTGAAATCAAGGGGAACACACTGCATGGAATAGATGTTGACATGGGCGATATGCCCGATGTGGTGCAGACTTTGGCAGCCGTAGCGGTATTCGCCCGCGGGAAAACGCGGGTTCGCAACGTAAAAAATATGCGCATCAAGGAAACTGATCGTATTGCTGCGGTAGTAAATGAATTGCGGAGGATGGGGATTACAACGGTGGAATATGAGGATGGCTTTGAGATTGAACCATCTTCACCACAACCTGCTGAGATAGAAACTTATGATGATCATCGTATGGCTATGAGTTTTGCATTGATTGGGTTGCGTTCACATGGAATATCGATAAAAAACCCGGAGTGTGTATCGAAGACGTTTCCTGATTATTTTCAGAGATTAGATGCTTTAAGGGATGGGAAATAGTTTGCCACAGCATACACAGATCAACAATGCTATGATTACATCAGATGCTGACGAAAAGTATATGGCGCTTGCTTTGGAATTGGCAGAAAAAGGACGAGGAAAGGTGGAACCGAATCCCATGGTAGGCGCTGTACTGGTAAAAAACGGTGAAATAGTGGGAAAGGGTTATCACCAGGTCTTTGGGGGAGCGCATGCGGAGATACATGCAATTAATGAGGGGAAAGCAAACTGTAAAGGATCGACACTCTATGTTTCAATGGAACCCTGCGCACACCATGGTAAGACTGCGCCTTGTGTTGACGCCATCATTAAATCTGGTATCACAAAGGTAGTAACAACGGTTATTGACCCTAATCCCATTACCTCTGGGAAGGGAATTCATAAATTGAAAGAGGCGGGGATTGAAGTTACCTTAGGTGTTATGGAATCTCATGCCACAAGACTCAATTCTCCTTTTTTTAAGCTCATGCAAAAAGGATTACCGTATGTAATAGTAAAATGGGCTATGTCGCTGGATGGTAAGATCGCCACACAAACGGGGGACTCCAGATGGATCACGTCTGAAGAATCACGTACGTACGTGCATAAAATCCGTGGACAGGTAGATGGTATATTAGTAGGAATCAATACCGTCTTGCGGGACGATCCATTATTGACCTGCCGACTTGAGGGCGGAAGAAACCCAAAGAGAATTATTATCGACAGCAATGCTGCCCTACCTTTACGTTCACGCATTCTCAATACAATTCACGAAAGTGAAATAATCGTTGCAGTTAATAAAAACGCACAGCAAGAGCGTATTGAGAAGCTGGAACAATTGGGATGCACAATTATTCAAACACGGGATAAGAGTGATCGCGTAGATTTAAAGGATCTCTTTCGTAAGTTGGGAGAAATGAAATTAACCAATATCCTGGTAGAGGGGGGAAGTAGAGTTATTACCTCAATGATTGAAGAACGTCTTGCTGATAAAGTTATCGTTTTTATTGCCCCGATTATTATAGGCGGTGAGGATGCAAAATCGCCCATACTTGGGAAAGGGGTTGATACGGTAGATGAAGCAGTGAAAATTAATGAGATTACCGTAAAAAGCTTTTCTCATGATATTGTTATTGAAGGTATTTTAGAATGTTGATCTGTTTCTAAACCAGCACGCACCATTGAGATTTATCCTTAATCTAACGACAATGAGGAAAATGGCCAATGGATCTGGTGAATCATAGATATTTTTGGAATATTAACATTCGTGAATATTCTTAAATCAGAAACAATGTGTCACTGGATTAAAGGTACAACCTGATTTTATATCTGAAATTACCTGGAAAGTCACATCGAGGAACAACATAGGGGAAGTATTCAACCAACAGTTACAAACTATCCAGCTCTGTATCTTCATCATCTAATGCCTTTTCAATTTCAAATTCAATCTCTCGCCTCGGCTCAAGCACCAACTTCTTGTATCTTTCCTTAATAAAGGCCAGGCGCTCTGTTTTTTTTCGTTGATGATCAATTGAATAATTTACATCTAAAATCATTTTTCTGGTCTCCTTGCAAAATTCTCAAAAAATATTAAATTAGACGTGGATTTCTAAAATCCAAAGTAAGGAATTATATATTCAACTTGACTAATGTCAAGTCCAAATTAAATAAATTTTTTGACAGTAACTGGCTGAAAATAAGTTAACATATCTTTAAAATACTTTCAACTACCCGTGAATAGTTTATTCATAGCAACCGGAGTATTTTGATTTTTTACCTTGCATTTCAAAATCCGTTTCTTTACTATTACTCCTCATCGTAATTTTTGTACAGATAAAAGGAGGAAATATTGAATGCAATTCAAGGATAAGGTAGCAATAGTTACAGGAGGTACACGAGGTATAGGCAAGGCAATTGTTTTAGAACTCGCGAAAAACGGCTGCAATGTCGTCTTTAATTATAACAAGAATACTGATGCAGCGAATGCACTGGCGAAAGAGATTGAGTCCATGGGTACAAAAGCTATTTCTTTCCAGGTAAATGCAGCCAGTTTTGAAGGCGCGAAGAATATGGTGAAGGAGGTTAAAGATGCGTTCGGAAGGATTGATTTCCTGGTAAATAATGCCGGTATTACCCGGGATAAACTCCTTGCCCTCATGAGTGAGAACGATTGGGACGAGGTCATCGATACCAATCTCAAGAGTGTATATAATTTTTCCAAGGCAGTTATTACACAAATGATCAAACAAAAGTCTGGTAGTATTTTGAATATCACTTCTGTGAGTGGTTTGATGGGGATGGCAGGGCAAGTAAACTATTCCTCCTCTAAGGCGGGTATGATTGGTTTTACAAAGGCTCTGGCTAAGGAGGTAGGAAAGGTAAATGTCACCGTAAATGCAATTGCCTGCGGTTTTATCGAAACGGACATGACGACCGCACTGCCCCAGGAATACAAAGACAAGATGATTGAAATGATTCCGGCAAGGAGGTTCGGCAAACCTGAAGAGATAGCAAAGACAGCCGCGTTTCTGCTGTCAGTTGACGCTCAATATATTACAGGTCATGTAATTAGCGTAGATGGTGGTTTGGCGATCTAAAGAATGGAAGGTGGTAATCATGTTATTCCTATTGAAGGTTGAGATAAAACAGATGCCCCAGATGCCG
The DNA here is from genome assembly GCA_030837935.1 of Candidatus Brocadia sp. GTDB lineage: Bacteria > Planctomycetota > Brocadiia > Brocadiales > Brocadiaceae > Brocadia. The sequence continues at coordinate 3,343 of JAUQXU010000066.1, read as the reverse complement.
GTAAAGGACTTCTTGGGATATGTAATAAAGGAATGGGAATATTTTTCCCGGTTCCAAAGACGGGGAAAGATTTTAGCCGGAGGAAAACTGGCAGGCAGGCGTGGGGCTGCTGCTGTTATTGACGCCGAGTCCAATGAAGAAATGGAAGAAATCGTTGCAAAGCTGCCTCTATTCCCGTTTTTTACCGATATAGAGATTACACCGCTTATACCGATGGAAAAGGCCCTCATCGACACGAAGAGGATACACTCACTCATGAAATAACCGATTAGCACCCGGTAAATCAGCAATTAAAGCAAAACTGGTGCTTTATTACATCCGCAAGAACTTTTGGTAGTACTGCACGCACTATTCCTGTGACAGCATCGCTAAAAGAGCCTTCTTGCAATCCATAAGATTGGAAAGGGTCAGACCAAAGATGCGTTGCCCAAAATTAGGAACCCATGCCCTTACGGATAATCGACAACGTAGTTTGCCTCCTTCCTTTGCATGAGATGGATAAATTGCCACGTCATATCCCGAAGCCTCACGGCAAACATCTTCATGTTCCTGCTGCCAGACCTGTTCATCGATTTCCAAATCCAGCCCAAACCTGATAAAATGTTCACCCAGCGGCGCCTCGCAATATAATCTGTCCTCCTCCGGATTATCCCTGAATTTTATTAGAAACACCCCATTCCAATTTCCGTCAAAGGGAAAGTCCTCGCATTCCAGTTTAAAATCATGTTTGGAACAGGCAAAATCCAGTATCTGATTTCTGATAGCCTCTAAATCCAATCTGTCCGGTTTTTTCTTTTCTTTCATATAGGTATATCCTTTCCCAACGCTTTTGCTTGTCTCCTGAAAAAGTATATTTTGTTTTTCCTATACTATAGCTTAAAACCTCACGTATTCAAGCATTATCCTGACTCGAAAATAAGGCGCAACAAAAAAGTGTAAGCATAAATATACCAATATAATATAGCCAGAAAGCCCATTTTCATCGTTTCAGGGTGTTACCTTTGGTACCATGGCGACTGATGTGTATTGGTTGGAATTTAAAAAAGATTTAGACTTGTTTTATAAAATATACCTCTTTTTTTCTGTTCTGTGAATTTGCATTATCGGACAACCTGGCAAGGTGTGCCCACTTCCTGTTCTTCTGTATTTCTCTTTATTTCCCCGACCCTTTTATTTTCTTTATTTTTTGCAAATAAAAATGAGAAGGGAAATTTAACTCCCTTCTCATTTTATCTAAGCATTTAAATATTAATCAGCAGGAGAAAATTTCCCAAAACCAGCTGAGTATGGACTTAAGTAGGAAATCCCGTGGTCACCTGCTCCTGTATCATTATAAACTTCTTGAAGGATGATAAATTCTTCCCATATAACTGGTCCTATTTCGGTCCCATCTGCGGCATGCCATGTACCACCTGATATAGTCGCATCCGCTGGAGCTGCAACAATCTTTACAAAATACTCCCACCTCTGTTTCTTGCCTTCAGCGTCAATATAGGTTCCTTTTTGATGGTTAGTCTCCCATGCACCTGAACCTATAAAGGAAGGATAACCATAGTGCCTATCAAGTTTTCCATCACCGTCGCAATCCTGGTTGCTGAGCCATGCGTCGTTCCATTGCATAACAAGCCTCATCGTCCTTGTAAGCCTGGCACCAGTCGGCATTCCGATAGGCATCACAGTATCCTCCGTTAAACATATGTGCTTGATAGTTATATCCCCATTCATCAAATCCTGTTTCAATAACTCTCCCGTCGCTTGTTAGAAGTGTACCATCCTGAATAGTAGTGCACTGAGCAAATGCCATACTTGCAAGAGGCATTGATGCGAGTATAAATAAGGCAAACAACAATATTTTTTTCATTTTTTTTTTCCTCCTTAAAAGTTTATTAATACATATAATTAAAATCTCTAAAAACTTACTACAGAGCAGACGCATAAACACAAAGCCACCTTATAAATCAGGAGAGGCGTCGCTCTGATGATACATAGCACCACCTCCTTTCTATCGCCTGGCAAAATGCAGACTCTCTCCACATTGCGGATATACCGCCTTCTTGAAAAAATCACCAATAAATTTCTTCATGCCAATAAACCTTTTCGTCTTTTACCTCACATTGATAAAATTAAAACCGTTTAATTTTTTGCTAAAACAAAAAAGCCTTACTGCCGATGATAATGAATTAATCATCTTCGGCAGTAAGGCTATCTTTAAATCCTGTCTTTAGACTCAGAACTCCCAACTCTAAATTTAATTAAAGATCCTTTACTTTGCGTCCCCCGGTCACCCAGGGTTTGCCTTTATCGTAATGTTTTTACTACATTACTTTGTAACAAGCTATTGATGTTGTGATGTATATAATGGTGTAGTGTTTTAACACAGGAATTATAAGATGTCAAGATAAAACAACAGAGAAAAATATTTCTTATTACAGCTAATATTCAGGCTGAAATCTTCCTTTATTGCACCAAGTAATTTTATTTCGATAAAATAGTTAAGGTTTTGACAGTTCGATGACCTAAAATACCCGCGCGTGTTTAAAAATACCCACACTTGCTCTTCTTCTGACGCTAAAAGAATTTAATGTCAAGCAAACTATTACAATAGCTGCTTGAATTTTAATAAAGTGATATCAAATTCAGGTATCAGTTTTTGGCTTATTTCCCGTATTGCATCAGGACCATAAGGAATGGTATTTGTTTCGAAACAAGAAAGGGTTTTTTCAAATATGGCGATTAATGTATTATTTAATGCATTTAAAGTTAATTTATTGCTTGTAGTGGACGCATTGGTGTCACAGTGAAAGGTTTTTGGAAGTAAAGACAAGGCAATTCTGCACACATTGGTAATAATCTCTGAAAACGCCTCAACCTTCGGGTCTTTTATCTTATACTGTGCCTCGTAATTTGTGAATGATGTGCCTGCGCCGGTATCGGGCACCTCACTTAACATCGACTGATAGTCTGATGTTCCCTCAAAGAGGGTTTGCCTATGATGCAGCAGATGGGCGGTCACGGCAGGGGTAGTCATGATATCCATTTCTTTGAGAAAATCAAAATTGTTTCGCACGCTCTCCATGGTGGAATTGGGTTCAAACATGATAAAACCGAAGGTAGGTTCAATCCCATACTCTCGTAACAAGTGAATAGCCTTTTTATTTTCATTAACGGACGTATGTTTTTGGAATCGTTTTAATGATATGCTGTCTCCACTCTCTAAGCCCAGGAATACATTGGTAAGGCCAGCCATAACAAGCCTTGAGAGGGAATATTCTTCGACGTCATTCGCACGGCACTCAAAACCAAAGTGGATGTCCAGATTGTTTGTCAGAATGAGTTCTGCTAA
>JAUQXU010000065.1 GCA_030837935.1 Candidatus Brocadia sp. | reverse complement strand
AGGAAGGAATACGCTGTGGGACTCATCTATTTTGCATCAAATGCAGAACACATCCTTGAACCTCAGGATGAATGTACAAGACTCCATGCTACGGTTGAAAGGATATCGGCCAAGGGCTCAACGAACATGACTGAGGCTATCCAGATGGCAAAGGATAAACTTTTTGATAAAGCCGGAGAGAAAGTGATTTGTATCGTGACAGATGGGATGCCCGACGATCAAAAAACCACTCTTGCTGTTACGAATGAAGCAAGGATACAGGGAATTGAAATAATGGCCATTGGAACTGACGATGCCGATAAGGTTTTTCTCGATGAGATGGTAACGCGAAAAGACCTTTCGCTGAAGGTTTCAAGAGATCAGCTCGAACGAGGTATCATTTCAATGGCAAAGATGTTACCGGAAAAAAATGGCTAACAATTTGGTTGAGAAATTATTGGGGCTTTTTTACCTATTTTGATATATTTGGATATAGTTTGATTTCCTTGTATTCACAGGGCATTCAAGGAAATTCAGTATTGCAGGTAGTTGCAAATAATTGCATCTGAGTGCAACAAAATGCGAACCAGATGCGAACGAAAAACTAACGATTAAGGGAAAAACGCGAATAAAATTTTAACACTTACAAACCAAAAGAGGGTGTAAATCATGAAAAAACTCACAAAACAAGCCGAGGCATATGCAATACTTAGGGAGGCTGGTAAATCTGTCCAAGATGCTTACAAATTGGCTGGTTACAAAGGAAACCCAAAAGGAACGGCGGCTTACCAGTTAGAGAAGAGAGTTAAATCCTTTTCTTTGGTTGATCCTGATATGTTGGAGAAGGGTCACAGTGTAGCGAAGCTCACTTTGAAGATAGCTGAGAAGGTACTTAAAGACAGAGATAAACAGAAGCTATCAGTCAAAGAGGAAATTTGTCTTAAGAAGGCGCACGAGTTATACTTAGAGCAACAGAAGCGAACTTCACCTGTTGTTAATCGTAACGTCAATGTAAACGTTGATATTGGCAATAGCGACAACCTTGTTGACCTCAGCGCATACCGCAACAACACAGAGAGTGGGGAGGAAAATTGCGGCCAAGTCATAAATGCCGAATTTACGCAGCAAGAATCGTGAGGATTGGCTTACGTTTGATAGGTAAAATTAACGCTACCAGCCATCTTAAAGTGGGGAAGTCTCGAATGCCTTGAATTTGGCGGGATTCCAGCTACGTCCGATAATATTCCTTGTGTTATAAAGCGCAATAACTATCTAATGTATGGATAGTTATGACGATTATAACACATAAGACATTGACTACAGAATAGCCGTATAACCGAGGAATAGAGAATCTCTCCCCACTACTCTTAATTCAAAGGCGCGGATCGCCACGAATGACCGCAACAATTCCCCACTTTCTTTCTAGGTGGAAAATACCTGTACCACCTCAATACGAAACGTAGAAGGTATTGGGGGAGATGTTTAAATTTTAGGCTGAGACAGACACCGCCATACGAAACACCCCTCACACAGGCGGTACGGGTAGTCATGTGGTATTCTCCCGGACGTCAAATAAAACCAAAGCTTTCGAAGCGACGTAT
>JAUQXU010000064.1 GCA_030837935.1 Candidatus Brocadia sp. | reverse complement strand
ATAGCGCTTCCATTGAATAGTATTAAATTTATCGTTAGGAATTTCAAAATAAAATCACAATCTATATACCTTCTCAGTATATATGCCCATTTGGGCATATAATAAGGTTTGTTGACAATTTGCTGGTATTGTAAATAATTGTCAAAAAATGTCCAGTTTTTTAATCCGGGGGAATTCCTTATCTGGTATACATTGTCTGGAAGATTTAAATTTTTCCTGAAACATACCTATTTCTTTCAGGAAATCGTCTATATCTATTTTCATTTTCGGTTCTTTGAACTCTTTTAAGAGATGAATACCTTTTTCGATGAGCCTTGAAGTCCCAGTATAATTTTTCCGCTTATAGTGATAGAGTGCTACAGCAACCATGATTAATCCCTGAATAAAATATTTCTCGGACGATTTTTCAAGACCGCGCCATTGTTCTTCCCATGTTTCATGGGCTTCGAAGTAATTCCCTTCATTAAAGAATTTTATGCCTTTTGCAAAATTGTCCATGTCCAAATTCATAAGTATTACCGTATTAAAATCCGATATGTATTTCGATACACGTTTCGAGTTGAAAGAGTTAAAAGTTGCAGGTGTTGAGCTGGATCTTGAACTTTTAATTTTGTTGTGGTTATACCACGCTAAGGTATTGAGCAAATTCTTTCATACAATGTGTACAATCCTATCTCCTCTCGTAACTTCACCAATAACTATTCCCGGTTCTTTTGCCTGTCTCAGGTCATTTAGGACTGTTTCCACATCAGATTTGGATACGATCAGTACCATACCTATACCCATATTAAACACATGAAACATTTCCTGATCATTAATATTGCCTACGTCCTGTATGATTTTGAATATTCCTGGGACATCCCATCTGTCTCTTTCCAGCTGAACAGCACAACCTTCCGGTAAGATTCGAGGTATATTTTCCAGCAGCCCACCCCCCGTAATATGCGCCATCCCCTTTATGATCTTCTTAGCTTTATGTTTGTTTAACACCTTCAAAATCGATTTTACGTAGATCCTGGTTGGTTTTATCAATTCTGCCCCCAGGGTAGTATTCAACCCGTATTTGGTAAGGCTCTGGGTTATCTTCATCTTTGCCTTGTCAAAAAAGACCTTTCTCACAAGGGAATATCCGTTGCTATGGATCCCGCCCGAACGTAAACCGATCACTCTGTCTCCGGGCTTTATCGTTTTGCCCGTAATAATCTTGTCCTTTTCAACAACACCCACCACAAACCCTGCAATGTCGTATTCCCCCTCATGATAAAATCCGGGCATCTCCGGCGTCTCACCGCCAATGAGTGCACAACCCGCCTGGCGACAACCATCCACAATACCATCCAACACTTCATGAAGTACCTTCGGTACAATTTTGCTGCTTGCCAAATAGTCCAGGAGAAACAAGGGCTCGGCCCCCAATACGATAATGTCATTGGCGCACATGGCTACAAGATCGATCCCAATGGTATCGTGTTTATCCATCATAAAGGCAATTTTTAATTTAGTGCCCACTCCATCGGTTGATGAAACAAGCACGGGCTGACGATATTTTTTCAGACGGGAGTTTAAAGCGAATAGCCCTCCGAACCCATCGGGATTTTCAATCACCCTCTGACCAAAGGTCGTTTGCATTTTTGAATAAATATCCGTGGTGAATTGACCTTTTGTGTCAATATCAACGCCGGCATCCCTGTAAGAAAGTCCTTTTTTTATTTTTTTTGTCATAAATTATTCCAAGTAAAATTAAGGCAAAACGGCCGTTCTCCCCTACAATAATTAAACTATACGAAACGTGTTCATTCATTGTGATTTATTAAAAATATGAACCTTCTCAGTATAATTACACAAATATCTTTTTCTCTGTGCTCTCTGCATCGCTGTGGTTTATGTTTTCCTTCCATGAAGGCCTTATTGAGCCTACCCTGCCTTTACAAAAACCAAGACACATACCACATACATAGGCAAACTCTCGCACAGCAGGTAAGATTGCCAGGACGGATAGCGTTTGTATGAATCTTTGATCTTTATTCCTTACCATGACGATTATACCCAGTGGAACATACACGATTGTTAGCGAACTGAAAGAGATAAGGAAAATCAAACCAGGAAAGAGAAACACAGGTATCCCGCACGGTATGGTTACTAAAAACGTCAAAAGACTGAGTAAAAGTACCATAAATAGTATGGGCCGTATCCATAGTTTTATATTGAATGGTATCTGTTCACGAAATTTTAGACCCATTGCATATCCCCAACAAAACTTTCGTTTCCAAATACCCGACCATGTGTCAGGATACTGGGTTTTCACAATATTCTCGGAGTCGTAAATAACCTTGCCTATTTTATTCAATTTCCAGCCTAACTCAGAGTCCTCACTCCACCAGGAATTTTCATTAAAACCCCCTAAATCTGATAGTGCTTCTCTACGAATGGCAGAATTCACACCAGACAGCTTATTAGGAACGAATGACTTCTTAAAGACGCCATTCAAAATTTGATCCAATACGCTGGTTGCATGAGCCAGCACATCATCCTTATTATAGGCTTGATACGCCCCCCCTACCGCAACAGTGCCCTGATGTTCAAAACATGCTGTATATCTCTCTAACCAGTCGGAAGGTACAACGGTATCGGCATCTGTTGTTACAACAACATCACCGGTAGCCGTTTGTAACCCCGAGTTCAAGGCGGCAGCCCTTCCACCATTCTTTTCCCGTCTGACCAGAATCACCCCTTTATCGAGAAATTTCTCAACGATTTGAGTCGTGCAATCGGTCGATGCATCGTCAATAACAATGATCTCCTTGTCGACATAAATAAGCGAAGTGAGGGAATTGAGACAGGATGAGATGGATTGTTCTTCGTTATACGCAGGAACAAGAATGGAAAATTTCATCAGAAAATCCCCCTCACCCTAGCCCTCTCCCACAGGGGGAGAGGGAGTTTTTTTCCTCCATCATTGAGGCTGCCAAAGAGGTTCAAGACACCCCTCCCTTGATGGGAGGGGTGTAGGGGAGGGTGATAAATTTTTATTTTCTTTTTGGAATACCTGTTCATGGATGCTTCATCTCTAAAAAAGTTTCCTGAACATGGCCTTTAAGGAATCCAGTGAACCCAATCTCCGTATGTTTTTCAGGATAAAACGGGGTGTCAGAAAAAATGCAAAGTTGGCACGGCGTACGGCATTTTCTAAGTCAGCCTTGCCAAGATGAGGATAGGCAATGTTTGCTTCCTTTGCCACATTGACGGGTTTGTAATCTCCGTAAACGAATAATTTATTTTCTTTGGCAATCGTATAAAATTCTGTACCGGGAAAAGGGTTGGCAATGTTATACATGACCTGATCCACCTTCAACCGTTTGACCTCTTCCATATTCTTTTTCATGGTAGCAGCCGTCTCCAGTGGTGATGCACCAAACATAATATTGATCTTTGCATTAATACCATATTTTTTGACCAACTTTATAGCCTCTTCGTTTTTTCTCACGTCAATATCTTTCTTTACGTAATCCAATATCTCTTGGTTAAATGACTCAACGCCAAGGTCGATAAACTTGCAATGAGCGGCAGACATGGCCTTTACTATTGGCTCGTTCAGATGATCTGACCTTGCAGAACAACCCCACACGATATCAAGGGCTTTAATACCTTCGCATATTTTAATCGTACGCTCTTCACCCCACACAAACTGATCGTCCTGCACGTTTACGGCCTTGTAACCCTGGGATTTTAGCAATTTGAATTCTTCAATAATATTTTCGGGAGACCTCTTTCTCACCGGTGGTTTCTTTCCCAAGTGATGTTTGTATTCAAGTTCTCTTGAAAAACTCAGGGAAGAGGGGACGCAATAGATACACCGGTACGAGCAACCTCTTGATGTACAAACGGCCGTAAAAGGGCGTTTTCCTAACTTGGGATTATAATAGACATCCCTTTCTTCCAGAAGATGCCTGGCTGGAAAGGGCAACATATCCAAGTCTTCGATCGGTTCTCTGTTCATGTTATGAATAGCTTCGCCTGTGCCTCTGAAAGAAACACTTTTTATACCATGAATGGTTGATTTCGCCTCTAATGCGTTCACTAACTCAAGCATTGTGTATTCAGGTTCACCCCTGACAACATAGGTATTTTCATCCATGATAAATTCTGCGGGTCTGTCTGATGGTGCGGGACCAAAAAATACGATTGGTACATTACCTCTTATCTCGCGAATGTCTTTGAGAGCCTGAAAGTCGGTATTTTGGGAGAGATTGACAGAATAGAAGCAATAGACATCGCTCAGGTCTTCTCTCAAAAATGTCAGAAAATGTCCCCGACCCCACTTCTTAATGGTAGTCTCAATGTAATTAACTTCGTAACCTTCTTTCTCCAGGACGGCGGCAGCGCTGAGAAGAAAAATATTTGGGACATAATAAAGCAAATATGCACATCCGGCAACCCGCTCAGGGATATTTCCATCAATGGGTGGTGGTACGAGAAAGGTAATTTTCATACGTTTTATCTCTGAAATGATTTAATTTTATGGTAATTTCCAGTTAGTTGTCGTTCCTACATCGAATATTTAACGATAGCATAGACTCTATAAATAACTTTACTCTTTTCTAATTCTTACCTTGCCCGGTTCTATTATAATCAAATTGCCCTTAAAGTCATCCTCTGTAAATTCTCTAAATCTATCCACAAGTGGCATATCTTCATCGATTAAAAACTTTGGCATCTTAACTTATGGCCCGTATTTCTTCACTTGACAGGGTCTTGGCTGCGTAATCGAAAACTGCTAATATATCTTCACGGGTAATCTCATACTCAGCCATAACCTCCTCATAAGTCATCCCTTCTGCCAGTTTACCAAGTATGAGATCTACAGGAACACGTGTGCCAATAATGACTGGTTTGCCAAACCGTACCTTCTCATCAACACTGATTCTTGGAGCTATTTCCATGGCTTATCTCCCGATTTGTTATTAGCATAAAGAAATGTTATATTAATTTACTATTAGATAATGGATTGAGTTTTAAAAATATATCACGAAAGGCTTATTTTTACAAGGCAAAAGAGCTATGAAGCATGAGGAGTGTACTTCGCACAAAATGCAAAATTTACAAGACTTCAAACAAATTTTCTCAAGACCCCTGCGTCTTTACAAGCAGATCAACGATAAGCTTAAATTCGTCAGTGGTAAACCAGTCTTTTTGAAACTTTTGTCTGGCCAGCACACGCATATCCATAACACAATCTTCCCAGCCTTTCTTAGATTTCCGCTCTAAAAGTATCCTGCCCACTTCGTGGCATACAAGGCATTTTTCTACCATTATTTGAGCCGCAACGTCATCACGCATCATTTTTCCCCGTTCGGCAAGATATTCCGTAAGCACCGGAATGTCTTCATCCAGGAATAATTCAGGTGCATTTTCGCGCATACGCAGTATGGTTTCCTGCCACTCTTCCCTCGTTTTGTCTTGTTTGAGTATCCTATTTACCGGATGGCACCTTGTGCACCGGTCAATAAAAAGTAAATGGACATCAGCATATTTTTTCGTTTGAGATGTTGCAACTATCGTATCCTTTCTTCCACGAACAATTTCATCAACTATCCGTGCACCATCTTCCACTGTAATCCATGACGGGCTTTTTTCCATCATTCGGGTGACACACATTCGCCATTCATTTTCAGTTTTAGGTTCCGCGAATACTCGCTCAAGGGTATGGCATTTTGAGCATTTTTCTTCATACAAAAATTGGGGCGCTTTATATTGAAATTTTTCTTTTGCTTCTTGTGTCTGTCCAAAAGCTTCAAAAGGAACGATAAACCCCAGACACAAAAATAAAAAATGCTTTGTCATAACATAATCCGCTGCTTTCATAGAATTTTTTAATCAATGAACTAACTGAATATCGAATGTGGCTAAGCCGCAAACAAATCACCATTATTAAAGCGTACACAACCCCTGAATTCTCCTTAACTAAGGTGATCCAGAAAATACTTAGGTATCATTCTTTCAACTCGTAACCTTTCAATATTATATACCTGATGCAGTAACGCCGCAACCAAATTGACCTAGCCTTTATCAGCACCTTTTCAGGTAATTTCTCTTTTTGCTGATAATTTAGTTGAATGTTTTTAATACTTGCCATCTTCTTCCCTTTTTGATTTAATTTCATCTAATCAATAACAATTTCCTATCATTCAATTAACTTCTGTGATATTGCCACAAAGGTTACCCAAAACTGCTTTATTACCTTTCTGTTTTCGATAATGTTAAAACACTCTTATAAGCCCAGGTTGTCCAGCATATGAACCTTATGTACGAGTTTGTTAAGAAGAGTGATTTATTATAATCAAGGCATTTCTTACTACGAAATCCATATATATTTTAGAAATATACCCCTATGCAAAATATTAAGGTGAATTTTCTATGGATAATTTAACAATTACACCAGACGACAGGGTGTTAGTTATTGGGTCTACCGGTTTTATTGGGGGCAGACTGGTCCCTGAACTTCTCAAAAAAGGTATAAAACTCAGGCTTCTCGTCCGTAATCCATCAAAACTTTCTCCATCCCTTCTGAAAAATGAACTCATTGAAGTTGTAAAAGGGGATCTCCTGAAAGACGAAGGATTACCCGAGGCTTACCACGCTATTCACTCTGCGTATTACCTGGTTCACTCCATGGGCGGGAAGAGTATCTTTTCAAATAGAGAATTTGCAAAGATGGACAAACTTGCTGCAAAGAACTTCGTTACAGCAGCAGACGCCGCCGGGCTCAAACGGTTGATTTACCTTGGTGGACTGGGTGAGATGGGAAAAAATCTCTCTGAACATTTGCGAAGCCGTGCGGAGGTCGCAGAAATTCTCTCTTCCGGCAAGATACCGGCAACGATTTTACGAGCGGCAGTTATCATTGGAGCAGGCGGCGCTTCCTATGAAATGCTGCGGTACCTTGTTGAGCGCCTTCCCATTATGGTGTGCCCCAAATGGATAGACACAAAAATCCAGCCCATCGCAGTTCGGGACGTCCTTGCGTATCTTGTGGGATGTCTTTTGAATCCTGAGACTGCCGGTAAGATATTTGACATCGGTGGCCATGACATTATAACCTACCGTGAGATGATGCAGCAATACGCCAAGGCAAAAGGACTTCGCCCGAGACTCATTTTCCGTGTTCCCGTATTAACACCTCATTTAGCAGCATACTGGGTTGATCTTGTAACCCCTGTGCCTTCCGGTGTTGCACACCCTTTAATTGAGGGGCTGAAGAATGAGGTTATTTGCCATGAAAACAGCATTGATCGCTATATCCCCATCAGGAAAACGACTTTTTTCGAAGCTGCAAAAATTGCAATTGAAGAAGAAAAGGAAGTGAAAGGAACTATCGGGTCCTGAAACCATGCACGAAAAAGTCATACCACCCGCTTAGAGAGTGGTTTAGCTCATGAATTAACTGCGGAAAAAGACATTTTTCAGGAGGGTTTATGAATAGATTAACTGAAGTTCTCATGTTGTTGATATGTATTTCATGTTTTGGCTGTAAGACAATTTCCACGAGCGTGATAAATGTAGACATAGATATTCCTTCTCGCGATATAAAGACCCTGGCCGTGATGCGCTTTGATGACAAACTTATCCAGGACAATGCAGTAAAGGGCGTTTTTATTAAAACAGTCAGTAATCCTGATGCAGGTGAGATGCTCGCAACGATAATGACCAATGAATTGCGATCATGGAATACCTATAAGATTTTAACCCGATCTGATGTCAAGGATAAGATGAGGGTTGGAGGGGCGAAGGAAGAGGAACTCGTCAATCGGGGGGATTATACTGCCCTGGGAAAGATATTAAAGGCTGATGCCGTGGTTATTGGCAAGATACATAGCTTTGACTTATCAAGAATGACGGTCTACGAACGGGGAAATGTGTCTTTCACTGCAGAATGTCTGGATACCAGAAATGGCAAGGTTTTGTGGTCTGTAGAAGCGAATGAGAGTGCGTCCTACAAAGATGAAATTGAATTAGCAAGCAAGGTCGTCAAGGAAACAATCGAAAAACTTAAAAAGGAGATGGAATAAATGTGGAGAGACGCATTACAATGCGTCTCTTCCTGTTAGAATTATTTGTGATTTAGTTCTTTGCACATTTACAAACAACTCCTTCTTTGATTTCTGTATTACAATTTCCGCATCGGAAACAATACTTTTCCTCGTCCCAATATGTCTTCAGCGTGTGACTTTCATCAAAAAAAACCCCTTTAGGGTTCTTGCTCCAATGTCCAATCCTCTTCACATCTTCTCCTTTCTAAAATGGTATTTTACTCGGCTGGATCAATCGCCCATCCAGCCAAATAAACCCAGGTAGCAAATGCAGTCAAGATAGGCACGGACACGGACAAACAAAGTTTATCCATGCCACTATGAAACCCGCTTAAATAAAATGAATATTCCTACATGATTATACTGAGAAGGTTCATAGATTGTGATTTTATTTTGAAATTCCTAACGATAGATTTAATACTATTCGATTAAAGCGCTATAAATCCCGTAGGGATGAAATGATTATAGACGATAGCATAAAAAACCCGACGATAAACCCCTAAGGGGTGATATAATCGTTTTCCCGTGAAATGCCCGGCGTATCCATTATGTCATCCCCTTGGGATTGGGTGTTGTTTTCGGTTTTTTCATCTATAATCATTTTACCCCTTCGGGGTTCTTGTTTTCATATTTTTAATAAATCACAATGAATGAACACGTTTAGTATTAAACAACGTCTGGTCGAAGAAAAGCACAATATTAAGTAACAGACCATATCGCAGGCGCATAAGGCATAGCAGCAACCAAAGACAACCACCCCTCAATCCCCTCCTTCGCAAGGAGGGGAAGAAAGGGGAGGTAAAAAACAATCTCTTTCCGATTTCCTCCTTCGCAAGGAGCAGATAAAGGGGAGGCATAAAACTTGAAAAAAAGAAGTTTTTACAGGATAAAACCATAGCGCCGATACCACCTATTTTCAACAGTCCCTGAATCATTTTTAAACTACGGCGCTATTTCTGGCTTCCGATTCTTTTTGTTATCTCACCTAAGAGTCTTTCTTTATTAAATGGCTTCTCCAGGAAAGATACATTTCCTAATGCTTGAAAGCATCGGTACATCTTTTCATCCAGTGCAGAAGCCATAATGATGGGAACTTCCTTATATCGGCTATCCTTTCTCAGGGTAGCAAACACCCTGTCTCCTGTAATTCCTTCCATGAGGATGTCCAGGATCACCAAATCATATTTCTTTTCCTTTGTTTTTTTAAGCCCCTCATCTGCATTTGAGGCAAGGCTAATGGTAAATTGTTCTCCCTGCAACATGTCCTTATAAAATTCCTGCATTTCAAGGTCATCTTCTATAATCAATAAATCAGTCATTTCTTTCCAACTCCTTTGAAAAGATTGTTAGGAATATTCGTTGAAACTTCTTTTTTTAACAAGGCTTTTTACCCCCCCCCAAAAGCAGCAGAGAATTTATTGTTGAAACTCCAATGTCAAATTCTTATTCACACTTCGGCTTCGCATAGCAGGGCACCGTTTTGGTATGACCAGAAGAGCCCAAAGGATAACCTGCTGTTATCGGTAAAACAAACTTAACCTGCGACCCTTTTCCTTTTCCCTCGGACTCTACCCAAATCCTGCCTCTATGCATCTCCACGATATGCTTGCAAATCGTGAGTCCAATTCCTGACCCATATGCTGAAGGTGTTTCTTTATAAAACTTTTCAAATACTCTTTTTTTTGTTTCCTCATCCATGCCTCTGCCTGTATCTTCTACCGTTATTTCTACTTCATCAGGGACTAGCCTTGCTGATATGCTAATTTCCCCCTGTTCCGTAAACTTTATAGCATTATCGACCAGGTGCGCTATCACATGGTATATCTTATCGCGGTCTGCTTTAATTAAAGGGATGTGAGAAGGTATTTGATACAGAATAACTATCCCTTTTCTGCCGGCAGCATCCTTCATCTCACTGGCAATCTGTTTTACTATATCGGCGAGTGAAACGTCGGATAGTTTAAACGTCTCCATTCCTGATTCTAACTTGGATATATCGAGGATATTCTTAATTGAATTCTTTAAACGGTTAACATTATTTCTGAGTATTTCGTGGATCTGCGAACTCTTTCCGGGTGTGTTTTTATTCCCCGTCTCAACAGAACGCTCGAACATATCAACAGCCATCTCTATCTTGGCAACGGGCGTCTTGAGCTCATGCGTAACATCACGGATCAGATTGTCCTTTAATTCCTCCAATTTCTTTCTTTCTGTAATATCGCGACAAAAACCCTCACTGCCAATTATGCTATTCCCTTCCTTAATTGGAAGTACCTCAAGTGACAACCAAATAACCTTACCCTGTTTGTGAATAACCCGAAACTCAAGATCCATCGAACTATTGTTTAATCCATGCAATACCTGGAGGATCTCACGTTGGACCCTGTCCTGGTCCTCAGCATGACATAAGGAGAGTCCATATCCGTGATTATCATAAAAATGATCGACGGAATAGCCGGTAATCTTTTCCACAGAAGGACTCATCAGGGAAAACACTCCATCCTTTTTACACTCAAAGATAATATCCGGCGAACTCTCAATAATCGTTCTATATTTTTCCTCTGCCTCCTTAATTTTGTTGAAAAGTCGTGTATTTTCAATTGCCATAGCCAATTGAGGAGCAATTTGTGAAAAAAAATTGATATGCTTCTTTGAATAATAGTCCTTTCGCTTACTCCCAAAATTTACACTGCCAACAACCGTTCCTTTATATTCAAGAGGAAACCCCAGCCTTGAACGAATCCCCTCTCTAAATAGCACGGTATCCGTAAGAAATCTCCCTTTCGACGTATCTTCTACGATCACTGGTTCACGAAATTGTACCACCCGTTTCATGAGGCTTCCTTCCATGGGATATAAGACTCCTTCTTTCAGTGCCGTGTATTCATAATCCTTTGATAACACAAAGTTCTCATATAAGTTATTATCCTCAGTAATAAGAGTGACACTCAGCCGGTCAAAGTCGATCACTTTTAAAAGTTCATTGCTCATGCTTTGATAAACTTCTTTTATATCAAGACTCGAAAAGATAATTCTATTAATATTGAGGATAATCTCTTTTTTATGAATGAACATGGATTTACGCGTTTTGCTTCCTGATTTCGTATAAAGTCTTCTCGTAAACCCGATATGCCTTCAGATCGAAAAGCACGAAACGTACCTCTTGAATGTCAGCATGGGTATTTACATAGTCTATTATTGTCTGTAAGGCAATCGTGGCGGCCTCATGAATTGGATAGCCATAGGCGCCGGTACTGATGGATGGGAATGACACGCTTCTGAGTTTGTGTTGAGAGGCGAGAAAGAGACTGTTTTTGTATGCGTTTGCCAGCAGTTCCGCCTCATGATGCCTTCCCCCGGAGTAAACCGGACCTACAGTGTGAATTACGTACCTTGCTTTCAAATTCCCGCCCGTGGTTATACGTGCCTCTCCTGTTGGACATCCTCCCAAGCTCTTGCATTCCTCCAGGATCTTGGGTCCTCCTGCCCTATGGATCGCCCCATCTACCCCGCCACCACCTAAAAGGCTTGTATTTGCAGCATTAACAATGGCATCCGTTTCCTGTTCTGTAATATCGCCCTCAATAAGCTTTAAAACTGATTTGTTTATGTTAACCTTTACCATACATGCATTAAAAAAAATACAAAACCTCGATAAACCAATACCATACGATTTGATAAAACCATTGTGAATTTTTAATTTTCAGATCTTTTCAGAACCGATTAGCAATATTCATACATTTACTGGCTATTGGAATTCATTTAAATATGATTGTCAAGCATAAAAGTCTTGAAATCTTAAAAGTCTTATGAAATAATTTGACAAATTTTACCTTATAATTACAAGTTAAACAACGCAAGATACAACAGTTTAATCTAAAATGAAAACATACAATAAAGGAATGATCATAAATTATGAACGTTCGAGAGGCAATTAATAAACGCCGCAGTATCAGAAAGTTCAAGCCAGATCCTGTATCTGACGATTTACTATTGCAACTGTTAGATAGTGCACGTCTTGCTCCATCAGGTTCCAACACACAGCCGTGGAGATTTATCGTAGTAAAAGATACTGATACAAGACAAAGATTACAAACCGCCTCGTATAATCAGCGTCACGTTGGACAGGCGCCGGCAATCATTGCCTGTTGCGCAGATATCAAGGCATTTGGTGAATTTCCTGAACGGATTGATGAACTCATTGCAGCAGGTGCATTACCGGCAAAGACCCGTGAGGTCTTTGTACCATCATTAAAAAAAGGTGGAATGAGCGCCGACATGAAATGGCATCTGCTGATTGCCGCCACAGGAAATACCGATATAGCCATTGAACACATCGTCCTTCAGGCTGTGGAGTTGGGGTTGGGAACGTGTTGGGTAAGATGGTTTGATGATAACAAGGTCAAAGAAATACTCGAAATCCCAAACGATATAGAGATTATTGCATTGCTTCCCGTAGGCTATCCCGCCGAAGAACCATCCCAAAGACCAAGATTTGATCTTAAAAAGATTGTTTATTATGAAAAATACGAGGCTTCTTGATGTGTTTTTTTACGTTTTCTTGTAGTCTTTTATTTTCCGGTTATTTTAAGGCATTTTTCGTAACGTAAAAATGTAGTCTGGCATGCCGGAAATGGCATATCAGGCTATTTTTGTTTTCCCATTGATTTTTCGCATTGAAGTACATATATTACGGACAGATTGCTCTTTAGGAAGTTTCTTTCGATGGCAGTAGACCAACATTTAACAGGTTTTCTATGCTCGAAACATTTCGGCTGGCAAAATTCAGATTCACCATCTGCGCTAAAGAGCACATACGCTTTCCTACCTTTAAAGGCTCAGCCTTTCGTGGCGGTTTTGGATATGCCTTTAAGCGGGTCGTTTGCGTAATCAAGGACAAGGCATGTGATGTCTGTCTCCTGAAGCAGAAATGTATCTATTCCTATATCTTTGAAACGCCGCCTCCGGAAGATACTAAAATGCTCCGGCTCTATCCCAAAGTGCCTCACCCCTTTGTCATCGAACCACCGATTACCGAAAAACAAGCCTTTGAACCCGGCGAAGAATTCCCCTTCCACCTGATCCTCATCGGCAACGCCATAGACTACCTGCCCTATTTTATCTACACCTTTAGTGAATTGGGAAAACAGGGGATTGGACAGGGCAGGGGCACATACGACTTACTGCAGGTCGAAGGCATAGGTTTGGATAACGAAGCGGTCCAGATTTACCATAATAAAACCCAAACACTCACCAGCAATTATCCTATCATACGAGCCGGCCAACTCAATTCTCAAAATTTTGCATCTCTCAAAGAACAGAGAATAGAAATTGGCGGCATAGCTAGTCAATATCAAAAAACATCTTCTAGCGTATCCCCTCCTTGCGAGGGAGGGGACAAAGGGGAGGTCATAAAATCAGACACAATTCCCTCAAACAACGACAACAAAATAACTCTTTCACTCCACACCCCTTTACGACTGCGTTT
>JAUQXU010000063.1 GCA_030837935.1 Candidatus Brocadia sp. | reverse complement strand
TTTAATTCTCTCAGACGTGCGTCCTGTGCCCAGCGATACTTCCCAATACCTGGGACTTGGGGAGCCCATACTATTTTCATGCATCTCCAGACTCGTGATCGGACAACTACCCAATGGCATGGATATCTATCTCCATCCAGTTGCCTTTGCAGGCTGGGCAGGACTCTTTGTAACAGCACTCAATCTGCTTCCCATCGGACAGCTCGATGGCGGGCACATATTGTATGCCTTATTAGGCAAAAAGAGTAGTATTGTATATCGGGTAGGCATCTTTATCTTTTGTGTAATTGCGATTCTCTTGTATCCCGGATGGATGGTATTTGCCATATTACTCCTCATTTTCGGATTCAGACACCCTGCCCCTACAGACGAGGCGACCAATCTCGACCGCAAGCGCAAGATACTGGGCGTTATTCTCTTTATCATATTTTTAACGTCCTTTACCCCCGTACCACTCAAATTATAATTCAGCATTAAATAGATGAAGACCAAAGTTGTTATTGCCATGAGCGGCGGTGTTGATAGTAGTGTTGCCGCACATTTACTGGTTGAACAGGGCTATGAGGTCATTGGCTTGTTCATGCGTCTGGGTATCGACAAAGTAAATACGATAACCAAGACAAAATCCTGCTGCAGCCTGGAGGATGCGAACGATGCCCGCATGGTAGCAGATCAGCTTGGCATCCAGTTCCATGTTTTAAACTTTAAAGATGCCTTTAATCGTATTATTGACACCTTTTGTAATGAGTACCTCAATGGCAGGACACCTAACCCGTGTATCCTCTGCAATCAGGAATTAAAATTTGGCCGGTTACTGGATTTTGCCAGGATGCTGAACGCTGATTTTATCGCAACCGGACACTACGCAAGGGTGGAAAAGTCAAAGGAGAGGTATCTCCTTAAAAAGGGTGCTGATTCGCGTAAAGATCAATCCTATGTTTTGTTCTCATTAAATCAGGATCAACTCTCAAGAACCCTTTTTCCCTTAGGTACGATAAACAAAGAGTCTGTTCGTGAACTGGCCAAGAACTTAAATTTAAAAACCAAGGATAAACCAGAAAGCCAGGATATTTGTTTTGTCCTCGACAATAATTATCACGCCCTTTTACATGAAAGGTTCGGGAGTTTGATAACTCCGGGAATTCTCAAAGACACCCAGGGGAATATCTTGGGAAGACATCCGGGGATACCTTTCTTTACCATTGGACAACGTAAAGGACTTGGTGTTGCGCTGGGCACACCAAGATATGTGGTTGATATAAGCCCACAGGAAAATACCGTCGTGATCGGTACGGACAACGAACTCATGGAAGATGAATTGGTAGCATCCACACTCAACTGGATTTCTCTCGACACCATACACTCACCAATAGAGGTGCAGACAAAGATTCGATATAACCATATTCCGGCACCAACTACCGTATATCCCTGCGGAATACATAAAGTACGTGTCGTATTCCATGAACCACAAAGGGCTATTACTCCGGGACAAGCCGTCGTTTTTTATGATAACGACACTGTCATAGGCGGAGGATGGATTGAAAGGAAAAGCGGGAAACCTGTCTAGCCTCACTTGAGACCACCCTTATCATCCCCGCAAATTGATTTTTGAGCCTTTGGACAACCCGAAAGCCGACAAAGTTTACTCCTGCCTAAAAACATCACGAAGACATTTCTGGCTGAGTGGAAAAGCATTGACTTATATATCGCAATTTACTAAAGTAATCGTCCATAAGCCTTTAGCTTTCATGGAGAAAATTTTCATAAAATAGGAAATTTAATATTTTCCATTGCATGTGAGGCACGGAGAGGGTTAGTTTATCCGCGGTTACGTTGCGCTATGAATACTACTGCCAATAAAAAGTCAAAAACAGACGGATTGACCTGCGAATTGAGTCGGCTCATCGGGAAGGAAAACGTGCTTCACATACTCGAGGACCGGATATGTTATTCATACGATGGCTCTAAACAAAAATACGTACCGGATGTTGTTGTACGTCCGCAATCTACCCAGCATGTCTCCACCATATTACAGTTTGCACATGAGCATGAAATACCCGTTTATCCCCGCGGTGCAGGTTCAGGGCTTACCGGTGGAGCTGTACCGGTAAGAGGTGGAATTGTATTGGATTTCACCCAAATGAATCGCATCGTAGAAATCATCCCGGAAGACCTGACAGCCACGGTAGAACCAGGAGTTGTCACCCAAACACTACAAAGCGAAGTTGCAAAACATAAGCTGTTTTATCCACCAGACCCCGCCAGCGCCCCATTCTCCACGATAGGCGGCAATGTAGCCGAATGTTCCGGTGGAATCACCGGTTTAAAATACGGCGTTACGCGGGATTATATCCTGTCACTGGAAGTTGTCCTTGCCGACGGAAGCATCATACACACGGGTCGCAAGACGTTGAAGAGTGTCACAGGCTACGATCTTACGCGTCTGTTTGTTGGTTCCGAGGGTATGCTGGGCATCTTCACACAGATCACGGTAAAACTGCTGCCACTCCCGGAAAAAATCGAAACCCTTCTGGTTTTTTTTGCGACACCTCAGGATGCCGTAAAATCGGCGAGTCAGATTATTTTCAACAATCTCTTGCCCCGTGCGCTGGAATTTATTGATAAATCAAGCATCACCTGTATTAAAGGATATAAGCAGGAGATTCAAATTCCTGAAGAGGTAAATGCCTTGCTGCTTATCGATATTGACGGAAAAGAGACCAGCGTTAAAGCCGAAGCGTCTCTTATTGAAAAAATCGTTTTAGAAAACCGCGCACTCACCGTTATCCCTGCAAAAAGTCCTAAAGAACGCGATGCACTCTGGGAGGTAAGACGCGCCATTTCCCCGGCACTTTACAATATAGCCCCTTACAAGATCAACGAAGACATATGCGTTCCACGGAGCAGGATATTAGAGATATTAGACAGGATAGCCGACATTCACAAAAGGTATCCTTCCTTAAAAGTTGCCAGTTTTGGTCATATCGGAGACGGCAATATCCATGTAAATGTCATGTATGACAAGGGGGACAAGCAAAAGGCATTGGCAGAAAGGATGATTGAGGAAATCCTTCGCAACACCGTGGAGGTGGGTGGGACAATTTCCGGAGAGCATGGTATTGGGAATGTAAAATCGGCCTTTCTATCCCTTGAAATTCCACCAAGAGAATTGGAAATTATGAAGAATATTAAACAGCTCCTGGATCCCAAAGGCATATTGAATCCAGGAAAGATGTTTTGTTAGCTTCGGTAAGTATAGCAGGAGAGGTACGAAGGGTTACCAGTTGTAAGATTTACGTTGTAAGTGCTAATGTACGCATTTTCAACTTACACCGGAAATCTCACAACCCTGTAACACATGTTAATCAGTGAGTGTACTATTACGATTTTATAAGGAGATGTTTGTATATGGCGTTATCAAGAATTGCTCGTGAGGTAAAGACATCGGCAACGCTTGCCATTACGGCAAAGGCAAAACAACTAGCGGCAAAAGGCGTAGATGTAATCGGTTTTGGCGCGGGAGAACCCGATTTTGACGTACCGGAAAACGTAAAAAATGCTGCAATCAAGGCCATCAAAGACGGCTACAACAAATATACACCTACCGCAGGTGCACCTGAACTGAAAGAGGCTATTTGTGAAAAGCTTCTTAAGGACAATCAGTTGAAATATACTCCTTCCCAAATTCTGGTGTCTGCAGGGGCGAAACAATCCATCCTTACTGTTGTCCTTGTCCTTTGTGATACAGGCGATGAGGCCATTATTCCTGCACCGTACTGGGTAAGCTATCCTGAAATGGTCATCATGGCAGGAGCAAAACCGGTGTTTCTGAACACCACAGACAAAGAAAATTTCAAGATAACCAAGGAATCACTTGCCAAAGCGATAACGCCCAGGACGAAATTGCTCTTCATGAACAGTCCTGGTAACCCGACGGGTATGGTCTATACGGAAAAAGAGTTAAGAGAAATCGTATGTTTTGCGGTTGAAAAAGGACTTTACGTTATCTCCGATGAGATTTACGAAAAGATTTTGTATGACGGAGCAAAGCATGTCTGTCCCGCTACCTTTAGTGACGAATGCTATAAGAAGGTAATTACGGTAAATGGTTTCTCAAAGGTATACTCCATGACGGGCTGGCGTCTTGGTTATGCCGCAGGCGCTGAAGAGATCATCAAGGCGGCAACGAATATCCAGGACCACACGACCTCAGGAGCAAATTCCGTTACCCAGAAGGCCGGTGTCGAGGCATTAAAAGGCAATCAGGACTCGGTGAATTTCATGGTGAAAGAATTCGATAAACGGCGAAGGTACATTGTTGAACGGCTGAACAAGATCAAGGGCGTTTCCTGCTTGCTTCCGCAGGGCGCATTTTACGCATTCCCCAGGGTATCCGATCTTTACCAAAGAAAGATTGCCGGTCAAGCAGTGGCAAATTCTTTCGATATGGTAAACCTCTTGCTCGAAAAGGCCTTTGTCGCCTTTGTCCCTGGCGCGCCGTTTGGGGCGGATGATTACATCAGGATTTCCTATGCAACCTCTATGGCGAATATCGAAAAAGGGATAGACCGGTTTGAGAAGTTTTTGGGTAGCTAGCAGATCGTTTTCAGAAAAAGCATAAAGATAACAACCGTGTAGATATTTAGAACGGACAGTTACAAAATAAAAATAGATGTTCTCTTGTATAAAAATTTAGAACGATACCTAGGAGAATAAATAACATGGAAATTACTTTACCTTTGGAAAAAATGTCTATTGAAGAAAAGATCCGAACCATGGAAACTATTTGGGATGATTTGTGTAGAAAAGCGGATAGTATATCGTCTCCCTCTTGGCATGAAGAAGTTTTGAATGAAAGAGAGGAAAGAATTAAAAAAGGAGGAGAAGGGTTTATTGATTGGAACAGTGCTAAAAAAAACATAAGAAATAAGATTTCATGAAAATCAAAATACTTGCATCAGCGAGTCAAGATTTAATAGATGGTTATTGGTTTTACGAGAAACAGGCTGAAGGGCTTGGCCTATATTTTTTGGATTCCCTTTTTTCGGATATAGATTCATTGATTATCAATGCTGGCATTCATCCCTTATATTTTGGGAAATACCATCGTATGTTATCAAAACGATTTCCATTTGCTGTTTATTATCGTGTTGAGAACAAAATAGCACTTGTATATGGAGTTCTTGGTTGTCGCAGAAGTCCTGCATGGATAAAAAAGAAATTGAAATAAAAAGGAAAGGATTATGGAACACCTGCGTGAATATATTGAAGGTTTAGAAGACGAGAACCGATGGGACATTTTATTCAAGGATACACAATCAGCATTATCAATAATTGCAAAAGGTATAAGAAAAGAGTAGCCGAAGGTAAAGCTGAAGATTATGATTACAGAAAGTTATGAGATCAAAAACTGTACCTTCGTTCTGGAAGGCATATGAAAAGCTTAGCAAAGATGTAAAGGAACAGACAAGAAAATCATACGAGATTTAGCCGATCCGTGCGTGACACTTACAATCCTGTGTTAGAAATTGCCGACAATTATAGAATAAATGATAAAAATAGATGTTCGGCGATGTTCGGCAAGGAAAGAATTATGCAAGGGCATATCAATCATATTCGTGAACTGCTCTCCCAAATCGAGGCGGAAAGCATCGCTAAAGAAGCAGATTCCTTTGAGCGTAATTAGTGTCTGAACGAAAACGCACTTTTTGTAAAAGTGCGAGGGCGATTTTTTCCTTACCAAGAGATCATTTTAAAATTTGAGGTTGGGTTTTTGCTGAAAATACGGTTCTTTTACACGTTTCCCTTGTTTTCCCCT
>JAUQXU010000062.1 GCA_030837935.1 Candidatus Brocadia sp. | reverse complement strand
CAGGCGGGTTTACCTATGGCGACGACATTTCTGCAGGTAAAATATTAGCAAATCAGATCAAATACCATTTAAACGAGGATATTAACGCCTTCATCCATGAGAAAAAACTTATTCTTGGTATATGCAATGGATTTCAAACGCTGACAAAGGCAGGATTCCTGCCATCTTTCAATGAGCGTGACCAGGAGTCCACTTTGACCTTTAATGATTCAAACAGATTTGAAGACCGGTGGGTTTACTTGAAGATTTGCTCGAACAAATCTATCTTTATTAAGGACGCTGATATTCCGACACTCTATTTACCCATAGCGCATGGAGAGGGAAAGTTTATCACAAAGGACGAAACAGTCCTGAATAGAATCACAACGAATCATCAGATAATCTTTCAATACGTAAACGAACGTGGCGAAGAGTCTGGTTACCCATGGAATCCAGGCGGGTCCATTCAAAATATAGCAGGTATCTGTGATCCAACGGGTCAGATCCTGGGCATGATGCCCCACCCGGAGAGACATGTAGAACCGACACAACATCCGCGATGGACACGCAACGGATTAAAGGAATGGGGAGACGGTTTTTTAATTTTCAGGAATGCCGTTGATTATGTTAAAGATACTTTTTAGTTGGCTCTTATCTAAGACCAATGAAACCTGTGAGTCTCAGAAATTATGCGGATCAACAAAAATCTGCGTCATCTGAGAAATCTGTGGTTACTTTTAAATTAATACTATTTGGAGATGTAGCATTATGCATAAAACCGTTACCGTAAAAAAAGAAAGTACACCTGCGGTTGACTTAACCAAATGTCGGGCTATACTTTCAAAATATAACAGCACAGCCTCCGCGGACCTCATTCCTATCCTACAGCAGGTACAGGATGCGTATGGATATTTACCCCAAAATGCGTTAGAAGAAATAACAGCCAGGGCCAGAATTCCCCTGAGCAAGATATACGGTGTAATCACGTTTTATGCACAATTCTCTTTGAAACCCAGGGGCAAACATACGATCAAGGTCTGTACAGGTACAGCATGTCATATTAAAGGCGCACCCGATATAAAGAAAAAAATCACAGAAGTCATCCAGATCGATGAGGGACAAACAACCCAGGATTACAAATTCACGTATGAACCGGTAGCCTGCCTGGGAACCTGTTTTCTGGCACCAGTCATGATGATTGATGATAGATACTATGGTAAGCTAACCGTCGAAAAAACAGAGACCATTCTCAAGAGTTATTAAAAAGGAGAATTCAACGTGGAAAAATTAAAAAAACCTGACGATCTCATGAAGTTCAGGAAGTCCCTCGAATCTACGTATCGCCCCGGCATGGTACGCATATTTATCTGTACAACAGGTTGCAGGGCGCTCGGGGCTGAAGAAGTATGCAAGGCGTTCAAAGCAGAGATTGAAAAGCAATCACTCGCGGACAAGATAGAAATTGTAGACACGGGTTGTCAAGGTCTGTGTGCCAGAGCCCCTGTCCTGACTATAGAACCCATGGGTGTTTTCTATGGCAGGGTAACAGAAACCGACGTTCCTGAAATTATTTCACGAACCATCCTGAACGGGGAAATTATTGAACGCCTCTGCTATGCAGAAGCGGGTAAGCGCATTCCATATATACGAGACATCCCCTTTTATAGTAAACAGAAAAGGATCGTACTCAAAAACTGTGGCACTATCGACCCCAAAAACATAAAGGAGTATATATTACGGGACGGTTATGCAGCAGTTTCAAAGGTACTTTCCGGTATGACACAGGACCAGGTCATCACTGAAATGAAAAACTCAGGCCTTCGTGGCAGGGGTGGAGCGGGATTCCCTACAGGAAACAAATGGGAATTGGCCAAAAAGGCACAGGGAGATATAAAATACATGATCTGCAATGGTGATGAAGGGGACCCGGGCGCTTTTATGGATAGAGCAGTCCTTGAAGGCGATCCCCATTCAGTTATTGAGGGGATGCTCATCGGTGCCTATGCGATTGGATCACAAAAAGGATTTTTCTATGTACGTGCGGAATATCCAATCGCGGTAGAGCATCTGAAAATTGCCATAGAACAGGCCAAATCACTGGGTCTTTTGGGCAATAATATCCTTGGATCAAATTTCAGCTTCGATTTGGATATCAAAATGGGCGCCGGCGCCTTTGTATGCGGAGAAGAAACCGCCCTTATTGCCTCCATTGAAGGCAAGCGTGGCATGCCGCGTCCCCGTCCGCCGTTTCCTGCAACCAGCGGTCTTTGGGGAAAACCAACGAACATTAATAATGTAGAGACCTTTGCAAATGTACCCGTTATCATCCTTAAAGGTTCTGAATGGTACAAGACCATTGGTACCGAAAGCAGTAAAGGCACAAAAATATTCGCCCTGGCAGGCAATGTGAAAAATACAGGCCTTGTTGAAGTACCGATGGGAACCACACTCCGCGAGATCGTCTTCGACATCGGGGGAGGTATTCCGGGTCGGAAAAAATTCAAGGCAGCCCAGATGGGAGGTCCTTCCGGCGGGTGCGTACCGGCCCAGCATCTTGATCTGCCTATCGACTACGAAACCGTAAAAGAGGTGGGGGCCATTATGGGTTCCGGTGGTCTTATTGTTATGGACGACTCGGCCTCCATGGTCGAAATTGCACGGTATTTCATGGAATTTTGTCAGGATGAGTCCTGCGGAAAGTGTGTACCTTGCAGGATTGGAACCAAGAGGATGCTCGACATCCTCACACGAATCACTAAGGGAGAGGGCACAAAAGAGGATATCAGTTTATTAAAGGAACTGGCCGAGGTTACCAAAACAGCGTCGTTATGTGGCCTTGGACAAACGGCAGCAAACCCCGTGCTTTCTACCATCCGGTATTGTCTTAATGAATACGAGGAATTAATCGATAAAAAAGGCGTCCAAACTTCAACGCAACAAGCTCCCGCAACACAACCCTAAGGTGGAAATATAGTATTACTGTATAAAACCATCTTTTTTATAAGTTTTTTACCTCCCCTTTATCCCCTCCTTGCAAAGGAGGGGAAATGGGGTGGTTCATTTTGGTTGCGGCTGTGCTGCGATAGGAAAAACCTGACAAAAAGAGATGCCTGAGACGCTATCATTGACGTCAAAAAAATCCTCTCTTCTCATGACTTCTCCTCCTTCCCCTGAAATGCCTCCACCAGTCCTTCTACCGCCCGTTTACGCCAATTCGCTATCTGTATCCTGTTTAACTCCTGATCTAAAAAACGCAGTCCATTATACTAAGATAAAAACAACCTGGTCAGGTGCATCAATCCTCAATAAAGGGCAAAAAACAAAAGATATTGTGGGAATTGAAAGAAAATAGTATACTTAAATTAAAGCAACATTTGTAGCATGAGAATGTATACTTATGAAATTGTTTCGAGTTTAGGGTTTTGGCGCTTTGGGTTTCGTAGTTTTTCATGAACAAATACATACAAATAAAAGATGTTTCACAAAGCAATGCTATCGTGGTGTATTTTATTATTTATGAATAACGTCGGTTTTTTTCATATTGATTTCCGGCTAAATAAAATATCATGAGAATTATATCTATTACTGGTACCGCCAGCGGCGTAGGAAAAACAACAGTTGCGCGGTTCTTACTGCAGCATCTGGAAGATTTTTCTGCCTTAAAGATCACCACAAAGCACGAAGGTAACTGTCCCAGACACTCTGCCTGCGATGTGTGTGAGACCATGAAACGCCCCTACACGATCACCATTGACCCGCTTCAGATCAATCAATCCGGGAAAGATACTGCTTTATTTAAAAATGCGGGCGCACGAAAAGTCGTTTGGCTTCAAGCCCATTCAGAATACTTGAAAACAGGCATCGAAGAGGCATTAACATACTTCAACAAAAATGATTCAATCCTTGTAGAAGGCAATAGTTTCCTGCACGCACATGATGCTGACATCGGCATCCTTGTCGCCACACCGAGGGAAACGAAGATCAAACGCTCGACAAGGCAAATTGTTTCCAAGATCGACCTGGCTGTCATTAACAAATATACAGATGACAATCCAGAAGACGTCATAAAAACCCAGGAAAGGTTACACCAGATCGGTTGTCATGCCCCAGTCCATATCATAAACCCGCTTCAGGAAAATTATACACCAAACGAGGTTTTCCTTAACCACATGAAAGAGATGATTGGACAGTTCGTTTAATTTGAATGCGACGCTTCAGAACTTCCAACTAATAGCCGCAACCTGAAAAGAATGCGCATTTCCCGATTACGTGAGAACTAAATAGGCATTGGACAATTTCTCAATACCGTAATCAACCATATCATGTAAATCCTGTACATCCTGTCAAAAATGTCCGCTGAGAACGTTGCATGTTGCTTACCTTGGCAGTAAAGCCCAGATACGGCACTGCCCGCCAGATCCCCCTTCAATCTTAATGGGAGCTATGATGAGTGTAATTCCTTTGGGCGGTAACATATCAAGATTCGCCACATTTTCAAGAATGAATTTTCCGGCACCATTAATAATGTGATGTACCTTAAAATCTGAGCAATTTCCACAGTCCCCACTGAGAGTGTCGATCCCGATGCCCTTGATATGCCTTTTTTCTACCAGGAAGGCAGCAGCCTCTTTCGAATAACCGGGAAAGTGCATGCGGCTATTGCTATCCATGTTTTTATACTCTTCAAAATTATGCCAGCGTTTACTCCATCCGGTATTTAATAATACAATAGACCCATCGAGTATCTGTCCAT
>JAUQXU010000061.1 GCA_030837935.1 Candidatus Brocadia sp. | reverse complement strand
GTTTTTGGTTGAGCATGTAGTTAATCACCTGAAGCATTTAACTGACCTGCCGCTTTGCGCTTATGCGAATATTGGTGACCCCAATTACAAAGAGGGCGACCCAATGCGCAAAACCGTTTCACCTGATGATTATTACAATTTCGCAAAAAGATGGAAGTCTTTAGGAGTCAGAATTATCGGCGGTTGCTGCGGAACAAATCCTATGTATGTTAGGAAGTTGAGCTTATTAAAGGGGAAAGCGAAAAGTTAGTAATTGTATCTTGACCAATTTAGTATACTTGTTACCCGTTAATAAGAGAAGTATTTTTTTGGTTTGTAACTTAAGATTTTATAGAAGAACCTAAATATAATACGAGGCAGAAATGAAAAACATCATTACACTTTTATGTTTGGAATTATTGTTATCATTTTTTGTTAATAATAAGTCCAATTCGCAATGGCAGTCAATAGGGCCTGAAGGCGGGCAAGTAAAACAGCTATGGTCAAATAATCAAGATATTTATGTTATGGGTTATGGGTCTGGTATGTTTAAAAGCACTAATGACGGGCAATCTTGGTATAGGTTAAACAATGTAAAAAGCTCAACTGGTGTATTTTATGGAATAGGAAGCAACCTGGTTTGTTCTTTTTATAACTCCAATATACCTTCTGGTCTCTATTACAGTTCAAATGCTGGGTTAAACTGGTCGATTGGAAGCGGTCTGCCAAACAATATCGCGCCGCAGAGTTTGAGCGCAAATGGCAATACTTTTTATTTATATTGGAACTCGCCTGCTGGCTTTTATATAAGCGATAACTTTGGAGTGTCATGGACATTAGTAAATAGTGAATTTCTTAGTATAATGAATATGGTTTTTACTGGTTCAACAATTTATGCATCTACAGCAGGGACAACAAAAGTAATAATGAGTACCAATAATGGTTCAAACTGGATTAATATTAGTGGAAACTTGCCACCGTATTATAATGAATCGAATTATGCAATAACTGTATTGAATGGTAATCTTTATAAGGGTTATGGAGGATTTAATGTTACTGGAGGTATTTACAAAACTACAAATAACGGCCAAAATTGGTTTGCGATAAATAATGGTTTAAGTAATAGCAATATATATTGTTTGTTTAATGACGGGACTAACCTTTTCGCTGGAACTCAGACGGGTGTATTCAAATCTACTAACGGAGGGGATTTGTGGTCTGCAATAAATTCAGGTACGGAATCATCTATATGTAAAACCATTATTAAAAAAGGAAGTAATTTATTTGCGGGTTATTTAGGAAAAGGTGGACTGTATAAAAGTTCTGACAGTGGAAATAATTGGACATTGAATGTAACAGGTTTCAATGGCCAAAATATATATTATATAGCAAATATGGGTAATAAAATATTCGCGACAATGGGAGGTAATGGAGTTTGGAAAACTTTAAATAATGGTATAAACTGGACTAAGGTTTCTAACGGTTTGCCAAACTATGATGATTTTTATGCAGATGGACTTACAAGTGATGGCGCAAATTTATTTCTAAACTTCAGGGATACTAATTTTACCAATCGCATTTACAAAAGCAGTGATGAAGGCAATAATTGGATCAATTCAAATTCCGGTATAACATCTAGCAGTATAAATTGTATAGAGGCAAATAATAATACAGTATTTGCAGGTACAAATGCAGGATTGTTTGTCTCCACCAATAGTGGAAATAACTGGACCTTGTTAGGTCTTGATACTTCTGCAATACGTGCAATTGCATTCCAGGGAACGAATAATATTTTTTTGACAACTTCTTACAAAATCTTTCAATCTACTAATAGTGGAGTAAATTGGATTGATATAACCGGAAACCTGCAGGTATTAGGTCTTCGTGAAATTGAAATTGTAAATCAAACCATAATTGTTACTCAAAAAGAGAGCATCCACAGGCGGAATATCAGCGGTGGAAATTGGTCATTATGTATAAATGGTTTACCTGCAAATACTGAGATTGAAGCAATTTCTATCATAAATGGGAATTATATTATGATAGGTATTGAGGAAGTTGAAGCAATCTATTTGTCAGATAATTTAGGTGATAATTGGATTAATGTTAGTGATGGTTCCCCAAGAGAAAGTGCCTTTTGTCCTGCAATATTGGTGGGAACGAATGTGTTCGTTGGAACTGATGCGTCATTGTATAAAAGACCACTTTCTGAAATCATTGGCATACAGAATATTTCAACAGAAATTCCTGGGAGTTATTCTTTATCTCAAAACTTCCCCAATCCATTCAACCCAGTAACTAATATAAATTTTGACATTATAGCAAAAGGAAATGTTAAGCTTTTTATCTACGATATTTTGGGTCGCAAAATATCAACTCTAGTTAATGAGGTACTACAGCCTGGAAGTTATAAAATTGATTGGGATGCAGCTAATTTCCCGAGCGGAGTGTATTTTTATAAACTTGAAGCAGGTTCGTTTTCTGAAACCAAAAAGATGATTTTGATTAAATAGGAAGAATACTCTGCACTGGAGCTTTCCTGATCCTTCAGCTTTTGAGGGGAGTGATAAAGAAGAATTGGTAAGAACAGCAGCGATACGCGATGAAATCAAAACATGTATTGATGAATGGATAATGAAGCTGGCAGTTCAAAATGAAGTGTAAATAAAATATACTCCTCCAAGTATCACAAGTACTCCACATGTCTTTTTGAATATATTTACAGCTTTGGAGTTATCTGCCCATTTTAAGTATTTCCCGATCTTTGCGCTCAATGTTCCAGCTGCTGCAATAACAAGCGAG
>JAUQXU010000060.1 GCA_030837935.1 Candidatus Brocadia sp. | reverse complement strand
GGACCCTTTCACACAAGAATCCCTTTGTTTTCGCCATATTTTACCCTATCTCTCGGTATTATTCAACGCTCTTCATTACCTATTTCCACCTGCTTTGCCTTATTCCACTTGGCTTTGGGGTGTTTCCGTTCAAACACTACGTAGGGACCATTTTGGTCGCCTATGGTGTTACCGCGGAATATCGTAGCCGGGGCAACGAAACCATTTTGCTTTGGGCCGAGAAAATCGGAGAAGCCCGACATGTCTGTGCAGGCATCAGCGATGAGAGGGTCGTTATCGTATTCGGTAAAGTTTACATCTCGGGCGAGCGCCATCCAGTACAACTCCGCCATCTCACCCGAATTCTCAGGACTATCGATGCGAGGCGCCGGACGGATCTTCAAATGATGAGAGTCTGGGCCCTCAAGATCAAAGGCAAGTCCTGCTTGCGGGTTCCTCAGCGGCCGTATGCCGCCAAGCGGGATACGTTCAAAAGATGCATCGTTTCCGACCGAGAGTGCATCCAGTAGGGACTGATAGGCATCATGATCCACTTCGCCGAAATTATTATGCGGGAGCCCCTTGGAAAAATTCGCCAGGTACGGATAGTCTTTCTCTTCCCCGTTGTCGGGGTGCTTGGGGAGAGGAAGGTTTTTTTGATAAAGCGCTGCCTCATGACGGACCTTATATGCCTTATTGCGGCGTTGCTTGGCGTTTAACGATCCGATTTCATCCTCCGTGGCCTCAGCGCGATTCAAGAACGTGATTGGCGGCAGGCCTATGGCGCTTAAGGCTGCTGCTCCGCCGATACCCGCAAGGAATGCACGTCTGCTGTATGAAGAAGATGATGGTTTTTCTTTTATGTTTACAACTTCGTCTGTATCAGTTTTTTTGCCGCGGAGTTGTTTTTTTACCATGTGAGTTCTTCTCCCTCATTGTGGTTTATGAGCGGAATGCTGGGAATTTCGGGTAATAGTTATTTTAACTTCTCTGGTTTATCTGGCCCCTTACTCGTCCATTGTCGTCCTATCTCATCAACCGACTTAGGCACTTCCACTTTTGGAACCTGGTAACCATATATCTTTCTTCGTTCGCGGAGTTTCTCCGTAGAAATACCGAATTGCTTATCGCGTTTATCTAATGTCTCTTTGCTGATTTGCCCATCGGCACCGGCAGACCACATCAGAAGCGGTTCGCCTAATGGAATCTCAGTGCTGGGATCAGGCCACGTATGGAACGTTTTACCCCAACTCGTCATAAAGCCTTCAAGCGCCTTATCCCCCATATCAGATAAATCTGGAACAATGAGTTGTCCGGCTATTATTTCATAAGCATGTGGATGCCAATACTTTTTTTCCTCTGCCGGCAGTTTTTGATAGGTCTCGTTACTAATAATGTACTCAATGCCAAGAAGTCTGGCAGGTGCTTCCTTTGAGTCATAAATTATACATTGATGGAGATCGCCACCCTGGATATTAAGATTCCGCATCGAACAATAGTGATGAGCCTCTACCGTAAAGTTAGGGTTATTCTTGGCAATATGAAATGCGCACAGGTATAGATGAATATCCTTGACGGGGTCGGCATACTTTAGCTTATTCACGTTGTCAACGCCATGACTCTCCTTTTCCGCTGCAACACCTTTGGTTGAAATGAACATCAAACCAATAACCACAACAACACCAACTGCCAGCATTTTATTCATCATCGTTTTGCAGGAATGTCGAAACATTTTTGCCTCCTTTCGGTTAAATGAAAAAACGCAGATTAAATTTTTTAGCGTATTAGCGTATACGGTATTTTCATTATTAAACACAAAGATAGTAATTTATGTCAAATAAAATGTATGTATAAAGAGTTTGAACAGGAATTATTGAATTTACTAACAGAATAATTCAAAAAATATGAAGCAAAGACAAAAAGATATAGAATTCAAAGGAATTAAAATGCTAAGATATTCAAATAAATAACGGTCAAGGTCTCAGACAAAAATATTCAGAACTACAGATTTCATAGATTACACAGATGATTTAAAAATCTGGATACCTATTTAAAAACTAAAGGGATAGCATATTATGCTAAAAGAAAAAATTGGATTTATTGGCGGCGGAAAGATGGGAGAGGCTCTTTGCAAAGGTGTTGTGAGCGCTAAACTGACTGAAGCAGACCGTATTATTGTTAGTGATGTGATTATGGAACGATGCAGATTATTAAGCCAGGAAATTGGTATAAAAACCACCCAAAACAACAGGGACGTTGCTTCATTTGCCGACATTGTTATATTAGCGGTAAAACCGCAATTGATGGACGAAGTTCTCAATAATTTAAAAAATGATATTACCCATCGGCATTTAGTAGTGTCAATTGCAGCAGGCATTCCCATTCGATTCATTGAATCTCGGTTACAGGCGGGTATTCGGATCATCCGTGTAATGCCCAATACTCCTTGCTTGATAGGCACCTCTGCCACGGCATTTGCCTTAGGTAAGCATGCAACAAGCGCTGATGGGCAAGTCGTGTTTACTATATTTAACGCCGTTGGAAAGGTATTTCAACTGGATGAAAAGTATCTTGATGCCGTAACAGGGTTGAGCGGAAGTGGACCTGCATACGTGTATATGTTCATTGAGGCATTGTCTGATGGTGGCGTCAAGATGGGGTTGCCAAGGGATGTGGCCACCACTCTTGCAGCACAGACTGTGCTGGGAGCTGCAAAGATGGTATTAGAAACAGGACAACATCCAGCACAGTTAAAAGATGCCGTGACCTCGCCAGGGGGTACAACCATTGAAGGGGTAAGTAAATTAGAAGACGGTGGACTCAGATCTGCCATGATAAATGCCGTTGAGGCTGCCACCTTAAAGTCGAAGAAATTGGGTGAATTGCTATAAACATAGTCTGGGATAGCAAACCATATTACTCACCTTAAATATGAAAGGTGTTTTACGAGATATTATTATTAAGACCACCCCTTAATCCCTTCCTTTGTAAGGAGGGGAAAAACACCTTTACCCCACTCTACAAATATAAATGTGGGTAACGATGTACTTCAAAAGGGGCTTCAAATAATTATTCTAAAAGGGGATCTGTATACAAGGAGTTATTCATGCTGATAAGTAAAATAGACAAACACAAAATTGATCTGGCCGCAAATACCTTAAGAATGCTTTCTGCGGACGCCGTTGAAAAGGCGCAATCGGGTCATCCCGGTCTCCCTATGGGATGTGCAGACATCGCCTTTGTTCTCTGGATGCAATTCCTGCGATTTAATCCAAAAGACCCACAATGGCCAAACCGGGACCGGTTTATACTGTCTGCAGGGCACGGTTCCATGTTGTTGTATTCATTGTTACATCTTTTTGGCTATGATCTGTCCTTAGATGAGATAAAACAATTCCGCCAATTTGGGAGCAAGACGCCCGGTCACCCTGAATATGGGCATACCCCAGGGGTAGAAGTTACCACGGGACCTCTCGGTCAGGGATTTGCCAACGGAGTGGGTATGGCGCTGGCTGAACGGGTGCTGGCAGACCGATTTAACAAAGATGGCAGAACTCTTATTAATCATCACATTTATGGTATTGTGAGTGATGGAGATCTGATGGAAGGCATAACCTCAGAGGCTGCTTCGTTCGCAGGACATCTCGGACTTTCCCACATTATTTATATTTACGACAGTAACCAAATCTCTATTGAGGGAAATACGTCTCTTGCCTTTACGGAAGATGTTGCAAAACGGTTTGAGGCCTATAACTGGCGAGTATACAAGATTGACGGGCATGACCATAATGAAATTGCCGGGGCTATCGAATCGGCACGAAATGAAAAAGAGAAGCCTTCTCTGATTATTGCCAGGACTCACATCGGTAAAGGCTGTCCCAATAAACAGGATACAGCCTCAGTTCACGGAGAACCTCTGGGAGCTAAAGAACTCGAATTAACGAAAGAAAACCTCGGCTGGCCTCAAAACCCGGCATTCTGCATCCCGGACGAAGTAAAACAGCTTTGTCAGTCTCGTGTTGCCGAACTCCAGGTAGAGTATGTGAATTGGCAGTCTCTGTTTAATAGATGTAAAAAAGAACATCCCAATCTTTCCCTGGAATGGGATGCCTACTTTAAAAAAGAGATTCCTGG
The DNA here is from genome assembly GCA_030837935.1 of Candidatus Brocadia sp. Lineage (GTDB taxonomy): Bacteria > Planctomycetota > Brocadiia > Brocadiales > Brocadiaceae > Brocadia. The sequence continues at coordinate 9,649 of JAUQXU010000060.1, read as the reverse complement.
AGATTTGGAATCTGAATTACTCAAAACCATAAAAAAAGATTCAATGGCCACCCGTTCAGCCTCCGGAGAAATGATGCAGGTGATTGCACAGCGGATACCCTCTTTTTTAGGTGGATCTGCTGACCTTTGCCCATCTACAAAGACCTACATCAAAAGCGCCCCTTCTCTAGACAAAAATACATGTGCAGGGAAGAATATTCATTTTGGGGTGAGGGAACATGCGATGGGTGGTATTTTAAATGGATTGGCACTTTACGGAGGTGTTATCCCCTTTGGTTCTACTTTTCTGATGTTCTCGGATTATATGAGACCTTCCATTCGACTTGCAGCCTTAATGAGGATTCAGGTGATTTATGTATTTACCCACGATAGTATCTTTGTCGGTGAAGACGGGCCAACCCATCAGCCCATCGAACATCTACCATCCCTGCGTGCAATTCCAAACGTGCTTGTAATACGGCCATCAGATGCCACAGAAACTGCCGCCGCATGGGTGGAAGCGCTCAATCATAAAGATGGTCCAACGCTTCTGATCCTGACCCGTCAGGATCTCCCGGTAATTAACCGTTCAATCTATCCGTCACAAAGTCAATTAAAATACGGCGCCTATATATTAAAGGATTCTGTCAAACCCCCTGAGATCATTCTTATGGCAACCGGTTCAGAGGTCTCTATTGCCCTTGAAGCTACATTACAATTACAGGCAAAGGGTGTCCAGGCAAGGCTGATCAGTGTGCCAAGTTTTGAGTTGTTCAGAGCTAACCCTGAAGAATACAAGAACAACATACTTCCACCAGCGTGTAAGAAGCGGGTAGCTATTGAAGCCGCTGGGAAAAGCAGCTGGTATGAATTTGTTGGGTTCGAAGGCCTTGTCATGGGAATCGATCGGTATGGTACCTCTGCACCAGCAAAAATATTAGCTGAGCACTATGGTTTTACGGCAAAGAATATCTTGAGTGAAATTGCTAAAAAATGGGGCATATAGGCACGTATCAAAATTTTAGCAAATAACGTAGCGCCGATCCTTTGTTGTCGGCGCTTGGCTGGGGATATCCCCCCCTAACTCCCGCAAGCGGCTGACACGCCCGCGCTATGCATTCCGGCTCGTTCGAGTTTTGGGATAAGCAAAAAACCACAGAGGCCATGAGACTCGGAGAATGAAGGTATACTGACTTGTCAGTATACCCTGTTTTTTATTGAGATTTTTCAAACTCGTCTATGGTAAATGGATCATCTGATATCGTTCCATGAAACCTTTCCGCATGGGTAAGGGCGTCTTGGCGTTGTTGAAAGACATGGATGCGATTGTCGTTGGTTTCATTTGTGATCAGTTCACTTTCTACAAAATATGCCATATATGAGTCTATTTTATTCCCCCTCATTTCATCGGTAACGATAACATGATCAATCCATTGAACATTGTTTTTGAACCATTGCACCGCGCAATAGATAGAGCAAAATTTCTTTGTTGACTGGTCCTTAAGGACAATATCAACCTCATAGATAAGCGGAATAGCAGATCCATCATAAGCACAACGCGGGCTTTTTATGAATTTTTGATATAACACCCCTCCGAGCGCAATACCAAAGATAATAGCAAGTCCAATCCAGAATTTTTTTGTCATGCGAGAATTCAATAAGTTAACTGAAGCGAATCCAGATAATTCATAATTACACGGACAAACAAGTTTGTCCGTGCCACCCAATGAAAAATTTTGTCATGTGAGTATCAAATGTATAGTTACCATCATAATGGAGGCAAGCAGGCAAAAGGCAGATAAGCTATTTACCTTCACCAAAAGCCTCTCTGTTACAATTTGCGTTTCTGTAACCATGCAAAGAAGACGCAGAATACCCATCCAACCGATAGCAAAGGTACCAATGACAAATAAACCGAGCATAACAGGGGCATCAGGCACCAGGCCGTTCCCCATAAAACAGTAAATACAATGATGATAGGGGAGTTGCATAAGTCGTGGGGCAATGTTTTCAATATACGCATAGATCACAACAGGGATATTGACAATACCTATCACAGCCTGGCTATAAAGGATAATCTTCTTAGGTAACGATGCTAATGAAAGCCATTTTTTTGAAAGGGTCGTAAATAATAAAGCAATAAGGGTGATATTTGTCAGGTAATACGCAATAAATAAAATCTTCTGAAAGTGTCGTCCGAAGATAGCCTGTGGGATCATGGCCGAAGGTCTAAGAGGCACATCAAAGAAGGTGGCACAGCATGAGACAGACATCAAGGGCTTCATACGAAGCACATAATAAATATCCGCAATGCTGTCAATGAGAAACACCCCGCAAACGGGGAGAAGGAAGAATAGATTTTTTCTGGCCAGCGGGTTTGTTGGCAGAGATTTATCAACGTAATAACACAGCAGCCAGCCACCCATGATAAAGAACGAAAGGGGTTTAATGATCTGTAAAATGGTGACCGTGGACGGCAAAATCTGTGTAACCCCAAACATGCACATCGCGCCTGGCACCTCAGATACAAAGCTCTGGAGCATAAAGTAGAACCACGGCCAGGCGAGCATCCTTACCGATAGAATCACACACGCCAGGAGAAATATCAGATAACCCTTCTGTTCAAATTTACTTTTTGTCTCTAATGGGATAATAGGTTCAAAACCAAGTAACATCTTTAAGGCTGCGTAAAATAAAAATCCGCCTAAGAAGAGGGACAAAAAGGCAACAAACAACATGATAAGGGTGAAGATATTTACAATCATAAGAATAATTTAATGTATTAGGAATTTCAATCACAGTTTCCCCTCTAGAAAGAGGGGATTAAGGGGTGTGTAAAAACACCTTTAACACTCCCCGCCCCCCTCTTTTTAGAGGGGAGATTAAAAAAGCGCTGCCTTTGGCAGCCTAATTCCCCTCGGGTTTAACAAACGACCTTTCAAAAGTTAAAAATGCATGTTATCTAAACCAATTTTGTGTTTTTAGACATATCTTAACCAACATGAGCATCACAGGCACCTCAATTAATACACCCACAACAGTAGCCAAAGATGCCCCTGATGATAGACCAAAAAGCATCGTTGAGGTGGCAATAGCCACTTCGAAATGATTGCTTGCCCCAATCATCGCAGCGGGCGCCGCATCCCTATAGCCTAACCTTAGAAATTTTGCTAACACATAACTTATTGCAAAGATAAGACAGGTTTGAATAAAAAGAGGAATTGCTATAAAAAGAATCACTTGTTGTTGAGCAATGATCACATCGCCCTTGAATGAAAATAAAAGAACCAGTGTGGCTAGAAGTGCTGTTATGGATACAGGTGTTAAAAAGTGTAAGAATTTTTTCTGAAACCACACCAACCCCTTAGTTTTGATGATCCATTTCCGGGAAAAATACCCCGCTATCAGAGGAAGGGCAACGTAAATTAAAACTGATAGCGCTATTGTTTCCCAGGGAATAGGCATCTTGTTTACTTTTAATAAGAAACCACCCAGCGGGGCATAAAAAACCAGCATGGTCAAAGAGTTTATGGCCACCATCACCAGGGTTAGCCCGTCGTTACCCCTTGCTAAATATCCCCACATTAAAACCATCGCTGTGCAGGGTGCGATTCCTAAAAGGATAGTTCCCGATATATATGAACGGTAAAGCCCTACAGCGCTTCCGTCTTTAATAATTTCTGTGCCGGGTAAAAAATCTTTAAACAGATACCCCAAAAAAAATGTTGCGATTACATACATCGTAAACGGTTTAATGCACCAATTAACAACCAGGGTCAGAATAACAGGCTTAGGAGTCTTCCCTGCTTTTATAACTTCTGCAAAGTCTATCTTCACCATGATGGGGTACATCATAAAAAAAAGGCAGACCGCAATAGGAATAGAAACCTGATATACTGCAAGGGAATCCAGCTTGACTGCAAACTCAGGGGCCGCCTTTCCTAAAACAATGCCTGCACCAATACACAGCAACACCCAGAGTGTCAAATATTTCTCAAAAACGGATAACTTTTTTTCGGGAATTTCTTTAACTTCTCTCTCGTGTTTCGTTTTTTCTGATTCAATTCTTTTTTTTGCTTTTCTCAGCGCCTCATCGGAGAGCAAAGGATTTTTTACATCGAGTCTTTTCTTTTATGAAAGAAGGGTGTCGAGAAGTACCTTTAACTCATTGTCCGGTTTTTCCGTGTAAAACTCAATCTCAAAAAATCGCCTTACATCCTCACTTAAATTTCGATACTTATTTCCGTATCTTACATAGCGCTCGTGTCCATCTGTTGGTTTTAGAAAGACGAGAAGCGCCGTACAGGTTGCAGCGGCAAATCCCGATATGCCGGCAAATACCTCAAAATGAGGGACTAATTTGCTTAATGCAAGACACCCCGCTACTACCGATAGGATAATAGAAGGGACGCCTAACCAGAGGTTTAAATGCCCCAGCCTTTTCGCCACAAGAAAATGGGCAGTAAAGGCATATTCTAAATCTTCGTATAATCGTAAGGATTCGTTTCTGAGTCGTTCTCTTAGATTATTCATAATTTCATACATCCAATGTTTTTTATGTGAATTTCACAAACACCTAGGTTATCAACTTTTTTATCGCTTCCGGAGAAGGGATATTGCCTGCTACTTTAACCTTGCCGTCAACTGCTAAAGCAGGTGTTACCATTACACCAAACTTCAGTATCTCGTTAATATTCGTTACCTTTTCGATTTCGTATTCAATCCCTAATTCTTTTGCTGCTTTTTCCGCGTTTTCGGTAAGCTTCTTACATTTTTCGCATCCGGTACCGAGTATTTGTAGCTTTTTCATAATGAATCCCCCGGTTCATGAGTTGCGTTCGTTTGAGGTATTAAACCCAACAAATTAAAGGCTGATGTGTTGAGCTTCGCCCAACATGCAATTACTTATCAATTATTTGTGCTATAGAAAGAAGCTCTGGCATACCATAACGGGACAATAAGCCTGTGTGAATGGTTAAAGGTTTATTGGTTGTCTCCAATCGTGTGTTATGGTCTGTGCGTAGAGACAAAGGTGTTTCTTTTTTCCGGTTTTGAGGTGCTTGCGGTATCACTTTTTCCTTGGAATAGTGTTCTTCCCCCCAAAACGTGCCAAATAACATCCCCGCAAACGTGGACATTACAACCACCAGTACAATAAAAACAAGCGTTTTCAGGTTTCCCATTACTTTTCTGATGACTAAAATGCTGGGCAACGACAGCGCTGGTCCCGCCAGCAGCAGTGCCAATACCGGACCCTTGTGCATGCCCAGGTTCATCAGTGCATTCGTTATAGGAATCTCGGTCAATGTTGCAAAATACCAAAATGCCCCGATAATACTGGCTGCGAAGTTAGCTCTGATACTGTTGTCGCCTACCCATAGCGCTACCTGTTTTTCCGGCAGTAAGACGCTCACAAAACCAACAATAAAAACTCCTCCATACAGCAGGGGTATCAGCATTTTTGCGAAGTCCCACGTGTTGTGCATCCACTGGCGGATTTCGTCGCGTTCTGACCATCGCCACGTCATCAAAAGAACAATCAATCCCATAAAACCAGCCAGATACCAACGAATATGATAGAGGGCAATCACCCATGTTTGCTGCTCTTTCATGCTGGTTATTTCAGTTTTTGCAAGCGTTATCTTATCGCCTGTTTTAGCTGTTCCTACGTCCTGTTCAAGCTGGAAACGTATTGAGTCCATAGCTTCATGAATGACAACGGCATTAAACTCACGGCCATCAGTAGTTGTAACGGTAACATTGCCGGGGTTATACCAATCACTGAATATGAGAAATAAGATCATGCACGCAATGTGCAAAGCTGTCTTGAGAGTAGATTTTCTGGATTTTTCCAGCTCTGGCATTTGCACTGCAGCAGTAACCTTTTCACGTTCGCCCTTGTGAAATATAAATGACATAATAATACCTATCACAACGGCAAAAATTATAGCACCCACAGCTCGTCCAAATCCAATGGGAAAGCCAAGCACCCTGGCGCTCAGGAAGATTGCAAGGATGTTGATAGCAGGACCCGAATACAAGAAGGCAGTGGCTGGTCCCAAACCAGCGCCAAGCTGATAGATACCCGCAAACATGGGCAGTACGCTGCACGAGCAAACGGCTAAAATACTACCGGATACCGATGCCACGGCATAAGCAGGTACCTTTTTTGCTTTCGGGCCCAGATAACGCATCACTGAATTTTGTGAAAGAAATGTTATAATAGCGCCTGCAATAAACAACGCAGGCACTACACAGGACAGCGTATGGTTGCGCGCATACCACTGGAGCAAACGAAATGACTCCTGGATTGCCGCCTGAATCTTTGGGTTTTCCAACGGTAATGTATAAGCGACAACAAAGATGGCAACTAACGCCCCGAATATCTTCCATTCACGACTCATAGCATCTCCCTTTTAAAAAAACCTTTTTTCCATAATCTTTCTTAAAAGGCATGGAAAAACTACCAAGCGCCGTACCTGCTGAGGCTGCAATTCCAGATATGCGAGCAAATATCTTGAAATTAAGTAACTCAACAAATTAACAACTATCTTTTTCTTCTTTCTTTTTTTGCACAATATCTTGTAAAAAATGTGTTACTTTTTCTATATTTTGTTCATTGAGCGAATAGTAGACCCATTTACCGTCCTTCCGGTCTTTAATGAGACCGTTTTCCCGTAAAATTCCCAGGTGGTGAGAAACAAGATTTTGCGAGAGCTTAAAATATTCATAAATATGACACACGCATTTCTCGCCGGATGCAAGATAGGAAATAATATTGAGACGGATGTCACCGCTCAGCGCTTTTAATAATTTGGCAAATTGTTGAGTTTTAAAAGTGTTCATAAATATATATCAAATTATATTGATATAATATGGATTCAAAACCTGAATGTCAAGGTGCTTGTTATGATAAAAACAAATTAGACCTTCGGCAACTTTTCAGTATGGAACGAAGAGCCTCTTCGCTTTACAACCGCACCGTTGAAATTAATTCCTTAACGTGTACAGAAAGCCATGTGCCGTGTACGGGGTAGCCATAGTGGAGTTGTTGGAAGTACTGAATTAGGTGCGGCCGTGAAGGAAAAGATTACAATTCAAAATATTTATTGACACAATACGTTCAGAATTGTATTATTGATTTTTCTAGTCTTTGTGAAAACATATAATCAAGAAGATTTGTTTATCTGCACTTCTCTAAGCCGCCGAACTATTATGTATTTGAATACCTGTCCACCTTGAAATAGGTCATTTATAAAAAGGGTATATCGCCCTTTTCCCGCTGTGAGCATCAATGTCATTAAGTTAATTGGGTCACCATTCTGAAAGTCCAACGGGACTAAAGATTCCCATGGTTTATAAAGTAGATTCTTCGTCGCTTAGCTTCTCAGTATGACATTGCTGCATGCATGCTGCATCTGCATCTCGTTAATTACCATTTCGTGAATATCGAAAAAATTTTATCTGCGGGGAGTCGGTATGTTTAGTCTTTATTTTCAAAAACGCTCAAATATAAAGGACGATATCTTATCAGGTCTAACGGTTTCGCTGGCATTAATACCAGAGGCTGTGGCGTTTTCTTTTGTTGCCGGTGTGCAACCTCTGGTAGGTTTATATGCAGCCTTCATAGTAGGATTCATTACTGCAGTCATGGGGGGCAGGCCAGGGATGATATCCGGCGCAACTGGAGCCCTGGCTGTTATTATAATAGAGCTCGTCTCGAAGCACGGTGTAGAATATATGTTTGCGGCAGTTGTATTCATGGGTATTATTCAGATAACCGCAGGGATTTTGCGTTTAGGCAGGTTTATCCGATTGATACCTCATCCGGTCATGCTTGGCTTTGTCAACGGCCTTGCAATCGTCATCTTTCTTTCTCAATTACGACATTTCAAAATACAGGGGGAAACAGGCGTATTAACCTGGATGAGTGGAACACCCTTATGGCTGATGGCAGGATTGGTAGTGATTACCGTGGCAATTATTTATTTTCTGCCCCGCTTAACACGTGCAGTTCCTGCTCCCTTAATTGCTATTATTGTGGTTACGGCCGTGGTGGTAGGATGCAATATCGATACGTTGAAGGTTCGAGACATAGCCTCGGTAGCCGGAGGGTTACCGCAATTTCATATCCCCATGGTTCCCCTAAACTGGGAAACACTCAGAATTATTGCTCCATACTCCCTTATACTGGCTGTTGTTGGTCTCCTGGAATCCCTGATGACCGTGACCTTGATAGATGAATTAACCGAGACCCGCGGAAATAACAACAAAGAATGTCTTGGCCAGGGTATTGCTAATGTAGTTTCTGGTTTCTTTGGGACGATGGGAGGGTGTGCTATGATCGGCCAGAGTATGATCAATGTGAGTTCCGGAGGACGAGGACGATTATCGGGCATTTCTGCTGCAATATCTTTGCTCTTGTGTATTTTATTCGCTTCGAAGTTCATAGAAATGATCCCGCTTGCTGCATTGGTGGGAGTTATGTTTATGGTAGTATTCAGCACATTTGAATGGACAAGCTTCCGCATCCTTCACAAAATTCCGCGTGCTGATGCATTTGTGTTGGTATTGGTCTCTGGTGTAACAGTGTTTACAGATCTTGCTGTTGCAGTAGCGGCAGGGGTCGTTGTTTCTGCTTTGGTTTTTTCATGGAAAAGCGGTAAAAGTATAAAGATACACCCTTCCGTAACCGATGAAGGCATAAGTATCTATGGTCTGCATGGACCATTGTTCTTTGGATCTGTACGAAAATTTCTTGAATATTTTCATCCCCATAAGGATTCTGAAAATGTGGTGATAGATTTTAAACATTCACGATTATGTGATCATTCAGGCGTGGAAGCTATCAAATCACTTGCTGAACGGTATTTCAATCTCGGCAAGCGTTTACACCTGAAGCACCTTAGTATAGAATGCCAATACCTCCTGAATAACATGGGAGGCTCTGTTGTTATAAGCATTATTGAAGAGCCACATAGTCATATATTGCCAAGTAGGAGTGGACGGCCGAGACTTGAAGTTGAGACAAAGAGTCCCACGACGATGGATAATACTGAATCAACCGTCGGATAGACTTTATGTCCGTAATAGGTTTTTGTGATTCCGCATTAAATTCAGCTTTACGTAGTTCAATATGCATACACTTCTCGTATACACTCTCAAAAAAACCAAATCCCATTTTATTTAAGCGGGTTTTTGGGGAGACACTGACAAACTTCGGTTGTCTGTGTTTAACTTAAATCCACATATTTTATCATGGCACAAATTATTTCCCTCCTGGGAGAAGAATCCACAAGTCCCCTCTTGGGAGGGGACTTTCTAATTCATTTTGTTTTTCCCAATAATCAGCTTATTTCATCCTGTAATATCCTGTCTCGTATCTATTCAATCTTGCCGTTTTTCATTTTGAAGGTCACGTCGGCAATCTTTTCAAACAAGGTATCGTGGGTGGCAACGAGAATAGTTACGCCTTGTGTCTTTAGTTCGTTCAAAAAATTTATTATGTGTGCGCTGGTTTCATTGTCGATATTCGATGTGGGTTCATCAGCAATAATAATTTCAGGGTTATTTACCAGCGCCCGTGCAATAGCCACCCGTTGCTGCTGTCCTCCGCTGAGCTCCTCGGGTGTATGGTCCAGCCTGTCCCCCAGTTCCATTTTTTCTAACA
>JAUQXU010000059.1 GCA_030837935.1 Candidatus Brocadia sp. | reverse complement strand
CGGATTTGGCATAGCGTAGTAAGCAGCAATGGGTAAATCCACAAAAACTGCATCAATACGGTTTAACAAAAGATCTTTAAAAGGTTCCACCTGTCCGCTATAGATACTCACGGCAACATCTCCCATCTCTTCCAGCAACCGTTTTGCCTCCGTGTTGTACAAGGTGCCAACCTTCTTGCCGTGAAGATCTTCCAGGCGATGTATGCGGTTGTCTGAGGCACGAACCACAATCTGCTCGGCATACACATAGTACGGACGGCTAAACAATACAGATTGCTCTCTATCCGGTGTAATCTCGATGCCGTTCAATGCGATATCAAAATCCCCACGCTGGAGTGAAAGCAGGACGCTGTCCCATGCGTTCTGAAAGTACTGAACCTTTACTCCCAATTCCCTGGCAATGGCTGCAACAAGCTCAACTTCAAAACCAATGTGCTTTGAGGGGTGTGCAGGATCATGAAACACATAGGGAGCACCCCCCTCTGCATCAAATCCCCAAGTTATCACCCCGGAGCTCTTTATCTTATCAAGGGTGTCTTGATATGCAAATGCATGAGTTATGCACAAATATATTCCAGAAAAACATATTTGTAATACTACAATACTCCGAATGATAAAATACTTATATTCCATAGCAATAAATATAAGCCATTCACGAAATCTTCTCAAGTTAAATCCTTGACAATATAACTTAATTTAAGTTATAATGTTTTTTTAATGTATTAAATTCTTCACGCAAAATAGTACTTGCGGAATATCGTTACCTTCCTAATATAGAGTCCTCAATTACATACAAAGATCAAATAATTTCAGGCTACCTATTACATCCACGAGAGAAACGCAGGAGTCTTCTCAATCCTAAGGGAATTCTTACAGGAATTATGATGGCCTCTGAAGGGAAAGAAATCCATCCGGATCTAATCTTGCAAACAGACACGCCACTTCCACCCAATAGGACCGCAGGTCATTGCAAAGCAAAGCAAAATCGATCTTACAAATTCAACCGCACGACATTGTCTGGTAATCATGCTTACACTCCCTGCCGGATTAAAGATAATCACCTGAGGAAAATTAAAGCGAGACGGAAAACATTAACAAGAGTTAGGCGAAATTATAGTATAAATTTTCTGATAGTTCACCCTGCCCTAACCCTCCCTCTCACGGTGGGGGGGAGAATGAACTGTTACTAAAATATGTCAAGACCAAAAGGAGGTCAAAATGAATATTTTTGTTGGTAATTTGTCACACGATGTCACAGAAGATGATTTGCAACAGGCCTTTGAAGCTTTCGGACAGGTAAAATCCGTCAAAGTCATAAAGGACCTATTCAGTGGCGCATCCAAGGGATTCGCATTCGTAGAGATGCCCGCCAAAGCCGAAGCACAATCCGCAATCAACGGCCTAAACAACAAGGAGTTAAAGGGACGGGCACTTAACGTCAACGAAGCTCGCCCTCGCCCGGAGGGAGGCAGGGGTGGAGGAAGATCAGGTGGAGGTGGACGGCGTTTCTAGGAGACGACTACACGGACTTCATCGCATCACAAAAAGACTTCGCCAGAGAACGGACAAAAGAGAAATCTAAGATTTCCCCAAACCGCCTCTGGTGATTTTCTTTCCTATCATGAACATTCATGGGTAATTTAGAAACGGTATAAGGATTATATGGAAAAATTAGAAAAATTCAGGATACTGGGGTTATCAGAAAACACATTACATGCTTTAGCGAAAAAAGGCTTTGAAGAGCCTACCCCAATTCAGCAAAAGACAATCCCCATTCTCTTAAAAGGAGAAGTAGATATTATCGGACAAGCTCAAACAGGAACGGGAAAGACCGCGGCTTTTGGACTCCCTATACTTGAAGGGATAAAAGAAAAATCAAAGAATGTTCAGGCACTTATCCTTGTTCCAACAAGGGAGCTGGCTATCCAGGTCTCAGAAGAGTTAAACTCTTTTAAAGGGGAAAAAAGGCTGCAAATAGTACCGATCTATGGGGGGCAGTCGATAGAGGAACAGTTGAGGAGGTTGAAAAAAGGCGTTGATGTCGTCGTAGGGACTCCCGGAAGGATATTGGATCATCTTAAGAGAAAAAGCTTGAAACTGGAAAGTATAGCCTATTTAGTCCTTGATGAAGCTGATGAAATGTTAAATATGGGATTTATTGACGATGTGGAAAAAATTATAAAAAACACCGGTTCACAGAAAAGAATGCTGCTTTTTTCTGCTACCATGCCTGAAAAAATAATAAGTATAGCCAAAAAGTACATGAGAAACTATGAAATGATAGGTGTAAAAAAAGAGCAGCTTACTACAAATCTGACAGATCAAATATATTTTGAAGTAGCACATTCAGATAAATTTGATGCATTATGCAGGATCATAGATTTTGAACACGAATTCTACGGTCTGATATTTTGCAGAACGAAGATTGACGTAGACACTATTGCAAATAAGCTCATGGAAAGAGGGTATGATGCAGAAGCATTGCATGGCGATATATCTCAAAACCAGAGGGAATTAATATTAAATAAGTTTAGAAAACAAAGGATCAATATTCTCGTAGCTACGGACGTGGCTGCCAGAGGCATAGACATTCAGAACTTAACACATGTAATCAATTATTCCTTGCCTCAGGACCCTGAATTTTATGTACATAGGATAGGAAGAACAGGCAGGGCAGGAAAGGAAGGGACTGCTATAACTTTTGTTACGCCTGATGAATACAGAAGACTAGTTTTTATTAAAAAGTTTGCAAAAACTGATATCCGGAAAGAAAAACTGCCAAAGATTGAAGATGTAATAAATCAAAAAAAGGCACGGATCAAAATACAACTAACAAATATCATCAAGACAGAAGATACGAATGGTTATATAAAATTTGCACAGGAAATGCTGAAAGAAACTGAGGCAGAAAAGGTGCTGGCTGCCCTTTTAAAACATACGTTTCAAGATGAACTGGATGCAAGCACTTATAATGAAATCAGAGACGTTTCCATTGATAAGAAAGGGACAACAAGGCTCTTTGTGGCGCTGGGAAAAATTGATGACATGACTCCTAAGAGATTAGCTGCTTTTATAAAACAGGAAGCCAAAGTTCACAGCGAAAAAATAAAAGATATTCAGATATTCGATAAATTTTCTTTTATAACAGTTCCATTTGAAGAAGCAGAAGTAATACTGAATATCTTTAAGAAGAAAAAAGGCGAAAGAAGGCCCATTGTGGAAAGAGCAAAAAAATAATATTTTTGCTTCGGAAAAAATCTTTTCTTAAAATCTTTGATTATGTAAAAGCTGGAAATTTGGGTGTTCCTAATAATTGAGCAAGATAATACGTTCTTGCGAAAATTTAAAGTCCTAAACGAGCAATAGCATATACATAGAAATTTATCGGATTTTTACATCGCCATCCTACAATAAAAATCAATTCTTAAGTTCTTCTCTACATATTCTAATCCAGTTTTCAAAATCGAGAACAGCTGCATTGGGACCTACTTTATGATACAAGACTCCCATAAAGGCAGCACAGGTGGGTAGAGAATCGGATGTCTTTAACACTTTTAAAGCTTTTTGCAAAATCTCCTTATTGGGTTTATTCGAAATATAAACCATACATGCAGCTCTATAAATAGTCGTCATATTAGGATCGTTTTCCATTACATTGATAACGTCATCAAAAGACATCCTCTCTATAGGAATGTCTCCACTAGGTGTTTTATATGCAATATTAGGATATACCCCCAGGAATAATACTATAAATATCAAGCGTTCTTTTGATACTAATCAATTTAGTTTTCGCAATCATGGCTATATCACCATTTTCTCGTTTAACAACCTCTTGCAACTCAAGGTAAGCAGCTTTAGATCCACCCTCTGCTCTATCGGCAATATTATACAACTTCATTTTTTCTTCAAGAGGAACCAATAACTCTTTTATTTTATCAGATAGAAATGTTTCCGCTCTCTTTTCTGTAAATTCTTTAGCTTTATCTTCAATTAGTTTTTGAATTTTTTCTGACTCGAATTCCTTATCCAGACGAGAAGATAACAGACTTTTAAGTTGATTCATAATTCCATAAGATACTCCCCATCCTCCAATTACGACCACAATTCCAAATACTCCACAATACCATCTAATTAAACTTATTAACTCCTGCTTATAGTCTTTTACTTTTTGATCTATACGGTCAAAGTCATGGATACGACTGTCTAAATATTCTTTTGACTCTAACTTAGTTTCAGCATTACTCTTGTTTTGATATTTTGGTTCACCTTCGCTTTTGCACCTATCAGTATTATTTTCCATAATATCCATCAGATAAACCACTATCGCCAAAAAGTGATGGTAATTTATTTAATCTCCTGCGCTGATTTTAATTTACTGTAAATCGCAAATTCCGATTCTGCCTCAACGTGCAAGCCCTTTTCCTGGTAAAGCAGCCCTAATTTTTTATGGACATCAATATCATCCACGTTGATATCCAGGACTTTCTTATAAATATCAATGGCCTCGTCCTGTTTACCGATCTTTTGGTACGTGAGTCCCAGATTGTAATAGGCATTCACAAGGCTGGGATCGATTTCTATCGCCCTTTCCCAGAAGGGAATGGCAGTGGTATGCATATTTTTCTTCGCATAGGCATTGCCCAATTTATACTGTATCTCTGCATCGTTGGGATACATTTCAGCGATCTTTTCCCATGTGTGTATGGCCTTGTCTGTTAAACCCTCCATATCATAGACGTCCGCAAGACTCGTCAGGGCATCGTAATCAGTTGGATTGATCTCAATAAGTTTGCTCCACATGGAAATGGCCTTATCCAGCTTGTTTTGATTATAATATGCCACACCAAGATTAAAGTAGGCATCCTCATTGTTATGATTAAGCTCAAGAGTCTTTTTCCAGGCAGTAATTGATTTGTCATGCCTGCCTTCCGCTGCATAGAGCTCGCCACAATTGTAATATGCCTCTGCATAACCGGGTTTAACCTCGATAGCCTTCCTGAATTCTGACAACGCCTCTTCTGTCATGTTCTTTTCCGTAAAAACCTCACCAAGTTTAAAATACGCCTCGGCGATTTTTGGATTAAGCTTTATTGCCTTTTCCAGCGAAGCTACTGCGTCTTCCGACCTGCCTTCCTCGCTATAAATAAGCCCAAGGTTATACTGTGCTTCTGCGAATTTTGGCTCTAATTCCAACACCTTCTTAAAAGCATCCGCTGCCTCATCGAGATTACCCTTTGCATAGAGTGCAATCCCCAGGTTATTAAAAGCATCGGTATAATGCCTGTTCAACTGAATGGCAGATTTGTGTTCATCAATTGACTTTTCAAGATTGCCCTGTTCATAATACAATATGCCGAGATAATTGCGGGCCTCAGCATCCTTAGGATTTAAATCAGCAGCTTGTTTAAATTCATGCATGGACTTATCAATTAAATTTTTTTTGTAATACGTCAGTCCCAGCATGAAATGAACATCCGCATATTTCGGATCGATTTTGACTGCCCTTTTGAGATGAGCAATGCATTCGTCCAGCGTATTTTCATCGTAATAAAGGAGCGCTAAATTATAGTTTGTCTCTGCTACAGAAGAATTCAACTCAAGGCTTTCTTTAAATGCTGAGAGGGACTCTGTATTAGCGTTCTTTCTTTTATATGCCAGACCAAGATCGTTGTATGCATCTGCTCTTTCGTCCGTTTGATTTGGTTTATAGTAGGATATGGCTGCAAGCAACTCGGCAACGGCCTCCTCCTGCTTATCACTTTCATAATAGGCCTTTCCCAAATAATGATGCAATTCGCCATCGTCGTGTATCCCTTCCGAAGCGAGCTTCAATTCCTCCATGGCCTCTTCAATCATTCCTTTTTTGAAGCAAGAAATGCCCAGGGTCTTATGTTGTTCTGGTGTCGTTGCACCACTGATCTTATTAGTAATCGAATTGAGATACCCCCCCTTCGGCTTCTTTTCTACCTTGGCATAAGACGGCGTACGGCATGCTACCGGTACTGTAATCAGTAAAACAAATATAAAAAATTGGTTTTTAATACTCATGGTATTTTAGAAATCATAACGGTGGATGGAGATACATGGTTATTATTGCTGTATACAATAGTTTTCTGACAAACCCTGCGTTAGAAACAATACAAATTCAATCTATCAAAGGGGTATCTTAATGTCAAATAGTTATTTCCAGGTTGTTTTTCAGGCTTTTCTATGCCTTTTTACGTTTTCTGATTTCCTTTGATTCTACCAGTATTCCCAAGTCATTCAAGGGAATTTATTTCTTGCCTCTTTCGATCACTTCTGATATGTTTTGATGCAAAGGTACGACATGGCAATTGTTCCTGTTCTCTCAGTGTTTATAAAATATTTAAGCCGGTTTTTCGGGTGGCATGGACAAACTCCGTTTGTCCGTGCTTATTTCATTCAAACCTCAATGAAGAGATGGAAGATGCGTTGGAAAGGAAGGCAGGAGACCACGAAGCCATGTCAGAAATCCAGTCAAAGCAAAAAGCCATGCTCGTGCAGAGGCAATCGGCCCTGGGTGACATAGAATTCCGGTACAAAATGAGCGCAGCCATGTCCTTGGTATCCGTGCTGGTTACAAACTACCCTTGCTACGTCTCAAAGGCAAGCGTGCCCTCAACCATGCAACCATCCGGGTATGACGTCATCTGGAACCCGCTCTTTAAGCGTTTCGAGCCGTTGGTTTGCCCAACCTGTAAAAACCAGAGCTACACCCTGAACTTCCTCCGCACAGGCATTCGCTGCCAGAACTGTTTTAAAAATTCGTAGTGTTGTGCAGATGCGACAGAATTTTCTCTTAACCCAAGTTCAACAAGCAAAAATCGTATCTCTTGTAATACCTAGCGGTTACAATTTTCGCCCTTCATTTTTCGGCACTACATCTTTGAGTTTTCATGGATGATTTTAGATATTTTCTCCCTAGAGGTGTATGTTT
>JAUQXU010000006.1 GCA_030837935.1 Candidatus Brocadia sp. | reverse complement strand
CAAATGGCTTCCAATAAATCCTGCTCCTCCTGTAACGAGAATATTCATCTACTTTTTCTCCATAACATACTTATAAATATCATAGGTCATTTGAACCGTCTTATCCCATGAATATTTTCTATTTATAAAATTGTATCCCGGTATACGCATATCATTTACTAACTCAGGATGGTCAAACAAAAATTTTATCTGCTTCTGAAGATCGGCTACGTCCCTATTATTATGAACAAATCCATATAACTTTCCTCCATCATTAATGATATCCAGATTTTCTTCAATGTTGCTGACTAACACGGGACATTTATGACTCAAAGCTTCCAATACAACCGCTGGCATACCTTCTAATTCTGAAGGTAAAACAAAAAAATAAGCATTACAATATAATTCGTGAATCTCATTCCGTGTCACATAATCAGTAAAAATAACCTTTTTATCACCATTAACCATCTCTTTAAGGTTATCTACGTATTTATCTCCCTGAAACGAAGTACCTGCAATTACAAGTTTAAAATCATCACGTTTGATATTTTTAAAAGCCTCAATAAGATAATGTATGCCTTTCTCAGGAACAAGTCGATTTAAAAATAAAATATATTGAAAAGGTTCGAGACTAAACTTTTTATAAATTTCATTAATTTCAACAAATTTTGGTTCACTGAAACCTATTGGCACAAAAAAAACATCTGTTTTATACTTATTCTCATAGTATTTTTTAAGCCTTTTTGAGACGCTTATTATCGCTGAAGCTGTATGACCAGCCATCCAATCGCCAGATTTTAATACAACCCTAGGTACTCTTCCCCACTTTGCCCTTTGCCAATCGATGCCGTGTATAGTAACAACTATCTTTGCCCCTTTAATTTTGGGAATAAATGAAAACAACGATGGGCCTAACGCTTGAAAATGGATTAAATCAAAAGAATGTCTCAAGGAATCGAGTGCGCTAAAGAATGAATGGCTAAATGCCTCAAAACCTTTCGTTTCTAAGCTGGGAGAGAACAACTGTTTAGTATAGTTAACATAATTGTCTTCGACATAATGCCTTCTACAATATACATACGTCTCAACTTCGTTTTTTGGTAATCGTCTGACTATTTCATCAACATAGCGTTCAATACCCCCAAAAGTAGGAGGAACTCCTCTTTGACCAATATATGAGATTTTTAGCTTATTCACGAAAAAACAACCACATAAAATTCCTCTTTAAATAAATATAAACACGTTATAAAAAATGTAGTTCACTGAAATTATCCTAGGACTAAATGGATTTATCAATTTAAATAATCACATTTTTAAGCCCATTAAATATATTTCATAGCTGGTTATAAATAAGTATCAATTCATCCCAAGTATATTTTTCTTCTATAAACTTCCTGTGATTATTCATCGTATTTTCATACATTACCAATGTTAGCAAACAAAAACAAGCAATTTAGCTCGAAATAGTATCTCCAACTCCTGGCTCGAACTTACCCCTTGTTTTCGACAGGTTGAGAGATAACTACGAATACGACAGAAAATTTTTAGCGCCTTCCAGAGAACGGAACAGCCAGCTATTTTCTGATGAACCTTTGTCATCCTGATATTATTTTCACATAAATTATTCGTAATTAGTAAATCAGACTCGTACTTTCTTAATCGCTCCAGGCGATTCCTGGCTTTTGTCCTTTTTACTCTCCTCCTTTTTCCTTTTCGATTTGCTTCATCAGGTGGAAGACATTCTGCTTCTACGTTTTTTTACATCGACTTGTACTTTTGTCGATTTTTTTCAGACTCACGGGCTTCTAACAAACCGCCCGCATTGTTAACCGCACGACGCATCTCTTCGAGCAATGTTTTTGTATCTTGTACCCACTGCTGCTTATCCTCTTCCCACCCCCCTTTAATTTTCTCATGTGGTGCTTCATTATAGCTTAGGCAAGAAACATTTGCCTAAATTAACTTTCAAAGATTTTGGTTTTTTTACAATAAGAAAAATGGAAAATAATAACTTTGTCTTTCTGCAGAAGAACTTTCTTAACGAATATTCTGGCAATATTTGCATTACAAATTCTAGATAAAGGAAAAGATAGAATAACCAAGTTCCTTTTATGAATGCACGACGAATTCGTAACAGTCGCCGTAAGTTCTTGGGTATAACAAGAACCGCTTCAATCTTATTAAATCCAGACTTTTCAGTTAAATATTTTAATTCAGTATAAGTATATTCTTTCAAATGCATGCCCATACATTCTGTTTTTTTAAATACGCGGGAAACATCTGAGGGGCCTGCAAACCGATGTGGAGTCTTTAACAAATACGCACCATCAAAATTTAAAATTTTAAATACTCCTTTAAAATGATCTAGTATATCATCTGGATGTAAATGTTCGATCACATGATTGGAAATAACATAATCATAGCTTCCTTTGGTTTCGAATTCCCCCAGGTGTACGCCATCCGAAACTCCCCACGACAGGAACGCACCATTATCTGGCAGATTACCGCCCCGCAATGATGTTATTTCGGTTCCTTTACAAAGATAACCCATATTCGAAAGGAGCTTTATAAGCCCCCCTTTACCTGACCCAATTTCATAAATTTTCTTAGGGGGCTTTGTCAGAAGTTGTATATAATCAAAGTACAATTCTTCAGAAGGTATAGACACTTTGGTATCTACATAAACATTAAGCCACGATAATTTTTCATATAACTCTGTATAGCATTTCGAAACTATTTCCCAGCGATTCTTTTTGTTGCTATTAAGAATAGTCTTTGCCAAATTCTTTTCAAGTTCCCAATGATTAAGTACCATATCTTCTGTCAGATTATAATTATCAGCAATTTTATAATTTTCCCTGTAACGACAAAGAAGTTCCTTTCCTCTTGGCTCAGCGCTTTCACGAGACATTTTCAGTTTCCTTTTTTTATATAGGATATTATAGACTTTTTAATATTTGCAATTTATTCATTATTTATCTTAATTCAACCCAATGAAGTTGACAATACTCATTTATTTTTCTTTTCTATATCTCATCGTAAACATGTATCAATTTATTCCATGCATAATGTTCCATCACAAGGTTCCGTGCGCTTTGTTGGATTTTATAAATAAATATTTTGTTTCTCTCTTCATTCTTGATTAAGTCAATTATTCTATTTGCCATTTCAACATAATCCGAACAAATTAAAACGTTCTTTCCGTCAATACAGCCTAAAACTCCATCTATCCCTTCTGGGGTGCTTATAACAACTTTGCCACATGATAAGGCTTCTATGGCTTTCAATCGTGACCCAGCAGTTAAAAAATGTCCTCGCTCATAAGGTAACATAACGAAATCTGCTTGTTGGAGATGATAAGCCAAAGATTCGACTTTTGACAATATTGTCACATTTTCATATATTTTAAGTTTATCCAATAAATCTTTTGATAGGAACGAGACATCATTGACAATAATTGTAATAAAGTAATCATAAAAATTTTTTTCGTCAAAGTACTCTAAAATATTCACTATATTTTTCAGTGCCGCAACATTTTGATAATATGGCAAACTACAATTGAAAAAAATCTTATTTTCAATCACCTGTTTCTCAACCATCGAGTATTTTTCTGTGTCAACCCCATTAGGAAAATAAAACAATTTATGATCTATTCCCTTCATTTTGCTATTAATACAATCCATAGTTTTCTTAGAGGAACAAAATATATAATCGGAGAGAGCATAAATGAAAAACTCAAACTTAATCACCAGGTTTCTTACCATAAACTTAATTAGATTGACCTTTTTTAATTTATCATCCACGAAAAGTTCAAGCATTGTAGGATCATCTAAAATAATCTTTGCCTTATATTTTTTTGCCAGAAAAAAACAACAAAAAAAAGAGTATATCTGCTCCGATTGGACATAGCTAAATATACAGTTTCTTTTCTTAAAATATCTTAAAACCACAAAAGTAAAAAATATAACAAACAAAATCCTGGAAAAAATTGGTATATTAAACCTTCCAAAAAAATTCGGCATTGAAATCTGGTGGACCTTGAAGTTTTTAAAACATCTGTTTTCAGATTCGGCTTTCCCGGAATACAAAGGAACCACTATTTCGACATGCACGTTCTTCTCTTGGAGTGCATTAACTATTCCATCAATTCTGGTATTCAAACCAACATAAGAATTAGGGTTTTCATATGATACGATTAGTAAGTCTTTAATCATTTTGTTTGTATTACAAATCCCCTAAATCAAGCCCTAATAAGACAGCATAGAAATAGCCAAGATTTGAAGAAATTATACATTTTAATTTAAATTTTTCCTTTTCAGATAAGTTTCGCAGGGAAAGAGTTATATAAGAAAATAACACGAAAAATAACTTTATGAAAAAGGAACTTGCAAATATTAGAAAACTTTTATTATTCCTTTTAAGATAGGCTAGCGTGATACCTTTTCCAAAGGTACTATCTAAAAAATACTTTTTTGATGCACGATTTTCCCCGACAACATGAAACACAACGGCCTTATGATTATAGAAAAACTTATACCCTTTTTCTTGAAGCTTATAACAAAGATCCATCTCTTCTCCGGTGATATAATTATTTCCTTTTCTTCCCAGATTTTCATTAAAACCGTTAAATTT